>CALFCX010000100.1 GCA_937950635.1 uncultured bacterium | reverse complement strand
TACGAGATGTAGCCGTGACTGGAGTTCAGACGTGTGCTCTTCCGATCTGAGGTGACTTCCGTAACTCCCTATAACGGGCAAAACAGTTCGACCACGGCAGTTACCATAACAGGAAGGAACTTCAACGGGGTAACAGCTGTTAGGATAGGCACCTGGCCGGTAAGTTCGTATACGGTAAATGACTCTACTTCTATCAGCGCCGTTATACAGTCCGGGCTGCCTGCTAACACATACCATATCACGGTGACCAATCCGTACGGCACATCGGCCCAGACTGCCGCCGACCAGTTCACGGTCACTCAGGCCAGCGGCGACATAATAATAGACAACTACGAAGAGAACAACAGGACGGACGCAAGGGGCCAGATGGATTACTACTTCAGTTCCGGTTCTCAGGCAGGGGAAACCCCGATAGCGGATCCCGCGAATTCATTGACAACGGTCTATGAGGGGCTCAAGTCGATGCAGCTGGTATATCCGGGATCATCTGCCGGACAATGGGGAGGATTCTGGGGCGGCGGGCTTTCGGCTCCCGCGACCGATGCCATAGATATAAGCGCTGCTAATATGCTTGTGTACTATGTTAAAGGCGACGGGACCGACAATGCTGCAAGAATATCTGTTGCTGAATACAAGGACGGGACAAATGATGAATCGTACAGAGCATTGGACGGCCATAACCTGAAGAATACAGCCTCTTTTAAAGAGATAAAAGTCCCTTATACCAGGCTATGGAGGGATGAGTATGCCGGATCCGTTAAGGATGACAACGTATTTTCAAACAAAGTGAAGAGCTACACGCTGGTTTACACGGGCGCCAATCCGACCGCCAATAGCAGCAATGTGGATCTCATAAAAGCGGTTAACTGGTCCGGTCCCATAATAGATCTACTCGGGCCGAGCTTCGGGCCCGTCGGGATCACCGTGGAGGTTATCGGAAGGAATTTCGGAGCTACCCAGGGAACAAGCACAATATCCCTTAACGGACTTATATCTCCGGTTGTTTCATGGAGTGCGAACCGAATAGTGATGATAGTTCCTTCTGGCGCGACAAGCGGTCCAGTGGAGGTCACGGTCTCGGGTTTTGTAAGCAACGGGGTTCCGTTCACGGTCACTACCCCTAACCCTGTCGGCCCAAGGATAACGGCAATAACGCCTAATATCGGTCCTGCGGGCACGACCGCGGTTATAACAGGAACTAACTTCCTGGATGATCCGGGAGCCGCAAACAGATCAACGGCTTCGTATCACATAACATTCGGATTGAACAGGATAACTACCAACAATGTACTTTCATGGAGCGATACGTCGATAACGGTCATAGTCCCGAATATCCCTGACGGGACATACCCGGTCCAGGTAAGGTCCAACGACAAGGAAAGCAACTTTGTCGACTTTACGGTAGGGAGCCCTTCCGATACCGAGCCGCCTACATCGGTCTTCGGTAATTCAATGGTAAAGAACGGGGCCGACCTTACTCTCGGATGGACCCCGGCCACCGATAACATCGGAGTGGTCGGATATCACATATACAGGGGCACCGATCCCGCATTCACGCCTTCAGCGGCTAACAGGATAGGTTCTTCGCCTACGACCAGCTATACGGATGCAGGGTCGCTTACGGCCGGGGACAGCTATTACTATAAGGTCAAAGCCTATGACGCTGCCGGCAACGAGTCCGTGAATGCGTCCAATATCGGGTATAAGCTTAACAAACATATGGAATACAAGGTCGCGATATCCAATATATATTGGATATCTATTCCGAACATAACACCTTACAAGAAGGCAAGGGATATAGCGGTTGATATACCTAATGCGACCAAGGTATCAAGGTTCAATTCATCTACCCAGAGCTATGAGAATCTTGAGAAGTTCCTGGGAAGCTGGGTAGGAACGGATTTCAACGTGACTACGGGCGAATCTTACGCGGTGGTTGTAGGGTCGACTTCGGAAGCCAGGCTTGTGGGCTGGTATTATCCTTACACTATAAGCATCCCGTATAATGCGGCCATATCGAATATCAACTGGACATCTATTCCGTACAACAGCTCGTATTCTACGGTGTCCAATGTAGCCGTTACCGTTCCCAATGCGACAAAGATCGTAAGGTTCAACCCGCAGACCCAGCTTTATGAAAGATGGGAAAAATTCCTGGGTACCTGGTCCGGGACTAATTTTGCCATAACCCCGGGAGAAGGATACGGGATAATAGTTAACTCGGATTCGATGTGGTTGCCTGGAGTGATCGAGTAAAAACATGAAACCGACGCTTTTATTTAACGATAAATATATAGGCAAGGCAAAGGAAATGATAATTCGCAGTAAGAACATGATTTTCGGCGTCATGACGGCTTTAGTCTTGACGGCCACGGTATTCGCCGGAACTACCCATACAGAGGGCGGTCCTGTAAGCGATGCCGGTGACGGCACTGCGGCCAACGGAAGCTCTTTCAGGGTCTTTAGAGCGGATGATCCTTCAAAGATAATTACGGGAACGGTAGGCTCGTTCGTTTCCGGTGCCTGGATAGATGATGTCGGGGCGCAACTGGATGCCACCGTTGCCAGACCTAACGGATGGCTTGTCGGTGATGACCATATGTGCATCATAGACAAAGAAACAAACGGCGGGACAGCTTCCCATAAAGGTTATTACGCAGTAATAAACAAGGACCTTACAAGCAATGATCCCGACGAGTTCGGGACATGTACTTTGCGTGCCATCCCTATTCCTGTCGGGACCGGAGGGAATAATCAGGCCAGCCTTAGTTGGACTGCCGCAACGGAAGATCCGGGAACACCAAACAGGACAAATATCACCGGTTACAGGATACTTCGTTCAACAAGCCAGACAGGGCCTTACACTTTCTTGGCAACAGTTGAAGGAAGTACGAGTTATACGGATTCAACAGCGGTCAACGGAACAACCTATTATTATGTGATACAGCTTGTTTACAGGAACACCGGCACAGCGCTTACTTCAGCTTATTATTCCGCAAATTCCAACGCCGTGACGCCGGCTGCTCCTACTACTCCGACCCTTATAAGCGCTTCACCGTCCGGCGGTTATAGGGGAGATACCTTGAATGTCGTTATAACCGGAAGCAACACCAATTTTGTGAACGGAGTTTCTGCTGCTAATTTCGGGTCGAATATCACGGTAAATTCAACTACCGTAACAGACTCGACGCATTTGACGGCCAATATCTCGATAAATACGTCCGCTGCTACCGGTGCCAGGAATGTTACTGTCGTGACCGGCGGAGAGACAGCTACAGGCACGAATCTCTTTACCGTGAATGCTCCGTCGATCAGCATGTCCCCTTCAAGCGGGGCACAGGGCTGGACCGGGAACATAAATGTTACAGGAACGGGTTCTCATTTCATAAACGGGACCACTACAGCTGTCTTCAGCGGGGCCGGGATAACCGTGAATTCGGTGACTGTTGCCAGCTCTACTTCAGCTACGGTTAATATCACTATCGATCCTGCCGCTGCTACCGGTGCCAGGACTATCACGGTCTCGACCAGCCTCGGAGCCCTAGGGACCGAAGCTGTTACAGGTTCGTTCAGCGTAACTAGCGGAAGCGCTTCAGGCATTGTTATTGACGATTATGAGTATTATGCCGATAAAGATCCCCGCGGTATGATGGACTACTATTATGAATCCGGTTCCGGTGCGGATGAAGTAACGATCCCGACCGTGGCCAATTCGACCGCTACGGTCCATGAGTCCGTCAGATCTATGGAAATAACATATCCCGGAGCCGTCGGGACCCAATGGGGCGGTTATTGGGGCGGCGGATTGACGGCAGAAGTGAAAGACCTTACGCCTTATACCGGGGTCAGCTTGTGGGTAAAAGGGGACGGTACAGCAAATACGATAAGCATAAACTTGTTGGAAGCCGATGTTTCTGGTGTTCCTCAGGAGACCTATGCCAGCACATCTGTGACTCTAACGGATACCAACTGGCACGAAGTTGAAATACCGTTCTCAGCATTCGTGAGGGACCCTTATGGTAATCAGCTCGAAGGCACTTTCAGCAAGATCATAAAAGGCTATACGATACTTTACCGCGGCACTAATGCTTCGGCGGTCAAACATTACGTTGACTATATCGTGGCCAAGAACGTAAGCGTATCTGCAACGCCTACGGTAACAGGCGTCGTTCCTGACACGGGGCCTAATAATACAACTACAGATGTGGTTATAACAGGCACTAATTTCGGAGGCGTGACCGCCGTACAGATAGGCACATGGCCTGTGAGCTCATTTACTGTTAACAGCGCTACCGAGATATCGGCCGTGATACCTGCCGGGCTTCCGGTCGGGCCGTTCCATGTGACCGTAACAAGTCCTTATGGGACATCGGCCCAAACCCCGGCTGACATATTCACGGTGACAGACGGTACGACGCCTGCTACACCTCCGACCGTAGATGGAGTTATCCCGAATACGGGAGTAAACACGTCTACTACGCCTGTGGTAATAACAGGTACGGGCTTTACCGGAGTAACGGCCGTCAGGATAGGGACGTGGCCGGTGACATCGTTCACGGTGAACGGCAGTACCGAGATATCGGCCGTGATACCTGCCGGGCTTCCGGCCGGGAGCTACCATGTAACAGTAACTACGCCCAACGGAACTTCCGCTCAAACTCCGGCGGACATATTCACGGTGACAGAACCCGGCGGTCCTGTTACGGATGATACGCCCCCAGTGATAAGCGATGTAAGATTTGACGGGAAACCGGTCCTTGACGGTGATTTCGTGAGCAGAACGCCGGTTATAACGGCTCTTCTGACGGACGACGTTGCTATCGATCCTTCGACCATAAGGGTCGGATTGGTGAACGTATATGATATCGGTTCCGTTCCGGCGGTCACGTTTGATCCGGCTACCGGTCGCATGGAACTTGTCATAACATCCCCGCTGCCTTACGGAGCGACCGTGTTCACTATCAACGTAAGCGACACATCGGGGAATACCGCTGAATTCCGCATTACACTCAACGGTAATGACGGTAACGTTTTCAACTATCCTAACCCGTTCGATCCGATCAACGGGACCACCAAGATAGCTTTCAATCTGAGAGATAACGCAGAGGTCACTATCTACCTGTTCGATATGACAGGCAGGATCGTCGTAAGAAGATCCGTTAATGCGACAGTCGGCTTTAACGAATATGAATGGGATGGAAGGGACGATTACGGAGTAATAGCCAGCAACGGCGTCTATATGTTGAGGCTTGTATCTGGCAACAGACTTATAGGCAAGACTAAAGTATGGGTGATAAAACGATGAAAAAGATAGCGTTAGCATTAATAGCACTAATTACTGCCGCCTCTTTGGCTGGAGCCTCGTATGCCGCCCAATCAGGTTTTGCCATAGATCCTACTTATATAGGAGTCGGCGCAAGACCTTTGGGCATGGGAAAAGCCTATGTCGCGGTTGCCGAAGACGCTGATACCATGTTCCTCAACCCGGCAGGTCTAGGAAAGATAAATAATTGGAAGCTGACGACTATGTATTCCAATTTTATGGGCGATGTCAAATACAGCGTTCTGGGAGGCGTTGTCCCTATGGAGACCGGATCGCTGGGATTTGGTTTTATTACTTCCAGGGTTGACGGGATATGGGTGCTCGGAGAGGATGCTACGGCGACCACTCATTGGCCCACTCCGTCGTCGCTCGGAGAATACAGCAACAGCGTCGGATTCGTTTCCTATGGTTTCCCTCTGGAAAAAGTGGCCGGGTTCGGCAAGGACATATATGTCGGCGCCAACCTCAAATATTTCGATCAGCAGGGATCCGGGACCGATGAGGCTTATTATGCGGGAGGCCGCGGGATAGATGTTGATCTCGGCGTTCTGTACGCGCCTCAGAGCTGGTTCGCATTGGGGTTAAATCAGCAGAACATAGTTCCGGCCAGCTTCGGTGGTGCCGTTACTTACAGGAGCGGGGTCGAGGAATCGGTGCCTTCTCTTACTAAAGCCGGCGCTAAAATAGCCTTGCTCGGGGAAGAGGACCTGGCTTTAATAGATTCCCAGTTTAAACTTAACCTGGCCGCGGATATCGATCTTTACAATGCGGATAACAGACCCATGGGCGCGCACATAGGCGCGGAGTTCATGCCCAACGATTATCTTACTCTAAGAGCCGGCGTCGACAGGGATCCCAACCCTTCGACAGTGGACATAGCGGAAGCGACGAACCTGACTTTTGGTGCGGGGCTTAAAATAGCCGGGATCAGGTTCGATTATGCTTATCATCCGTACAGCTCAATATCGGAGAATGCCACCCACTTCTTCTCTCTTTCTTATGTGGGCGAAGAAAAGAAAGAAGAACCTCAGGTGAAAGATTATATAACATTGCTCATGCCGAGGGACAAGTTCATCACAAGAAAAGACTATGTGAGGATCTACGGTATGGTAAGGCCCGAAGTTGAACAACTCGAAATAAACGGCGTGCCCATCCCGATGGAAGTCATAGACGGTCAGAAGACATTCAGGATAAAAACTCCGCTCGAAGGATTCGGGAAGAGATCTTTCATAGCCGAAGCGTTCGATAAGGAAGGCAACAACCTCGATAAGAAGAAACGCAGGATATTGAAAGTAGCGACATTCAAGGACGTGACCGAAGATTACTGGGCATTTAACTCCATAGAGATCGGCGCGACCGCC
>CALFCX010000099.1 GCA_937950635.1 uncultured bacterium | reverse complement strand
CCACCGAGATCTACACTCTTTCCCTACACGACGCTCTTCCGATCTAAAACTTTACAATTCAGCTTTCTGTGTTTCTCCCTTGGGATATGTGACCTCCAGGTATGACAAAGAACATCTTATGCCTTTCGGAGAGTATCTCCCTATGAGGGAGATCTTATATCCTCTGCTTAAAGGTACGGGATATGTCGAAAGGGACCAGTCGCCTAATCCCCAGGCGGCATCTTTGTATGTCGGCGGCCGTAAAGCCGGGGTCTTGATATGTTTTGAATCTCTTTTTGACGATCTTGCCCTGCGTCGGGCTAAAAGATCCGATTTTCTCCTTACGATAACAAATGATGCCTGGTTCGGCGGCAGTTCGGCCGCTTATCAGCATATAATGGCCGGGCCTTTCAGAGCTGTGGAGAACGGGAAATATTTTGTTCAGGTAGCCAACAGCGGGATCTCCGCGGTGATAGATCCGCGCGGGCGGTTCGTTCAGGAAAGCAGGCTTGGCGAACGAACGGTCATGAGATCGGTCATCTATTCAGATAACGGCGTCCGATGATAACCGCCGCGTAATCGTCGTAAGGTTCAGGCGGAAGACGTAGCCCCGATGGGATCAGCCGCCACAGTCCTTTCGGACTGTTCTCTTCCCAATAGAGCTTTCTTGCCTCAAGGGTAGAGCCTTTTTCGTTAACGAATAGTATGGTGGTCTTCAGGTTCAGATAGGCTATCTTTTTTTCTATTATTTTGCCCTGACCGCTGTTGCCCAACAGGATCAATTGCGGCTGGTATTTATAACAGAGTTCCGATACGGTTTCCGGAAGTTCGATTGTCTTTACGGTCCTCCTTTCCAGGATCGCACCGTCATCCAGCAGGACCGCTATCCCGGATCTGTACTTGCCGGGATCTATAGAAAGTATATTTGACGACATGGTTCAAGACCTCCTTCGGTTTTATAGAGACAGGTCGATCTCAAGGGGGCCAGTGGAGAAAGTGTCTTTCAGGGATATAACGTTCACTTTAACTGTTCTGCCGGATGTTTTTATGGCTTTTGCCACCTCAAATATGCGCGAATAGGGGATAGTCCCGACAGAGCCGTCCGGACCCGGTATCATCCCTTTCTCTATCGCTTTTTCGTTGACCCTGGAAAGAAGGGCCTTTATTTTTTCCTCTATTTCGGCGGGCTTGCCGGTCCCGCTTATGCTGTCGGACAGGATGATCTCTCCTTTTTTGAAAGCCTGGACATTCTCGAATATCTCGAAATGGACAGGGATCTCTTCTCCAAGAACCACGTTGCTTGCGGTTACCAGTCTTATTACGGCGCTTCCGGATTTATCGGAAAGGAAATCCACGGCTTCATCAAGTTCTTCCATGGGAATGGACACATAATGTTCCCTGTCGCCGCCCATGGCTTCTTTTATCGCTTTGTCGGTGTTGAAAAGTATTACCGCCAGTTTTTCTTTTATGTCGTCCTTATTGCCTGACAGATCGATCACCGTGCTTGTTACCACATCTCCGACGCTGTAAAGCAGTTTGCCGGACCTTGCGGTGGTTATCTCGCGGGACATCTTTTCCTTTGTCTTTTGAAGGGATGCTATCTCTTTTCTTGATTCTTCAAGCGTCCGGTTCAGCCTGTCTATGTCCGCCAGCATTTTTCCCTTGTCCTTTTTTATGCCTTCCAGTTCTTTGTTGCTTTCTGATATCGTGGCCTTGAGCTTGTCCAGACCGAAGATGGCCGTTCTGACGTCTGATGACAGGATGAAAAGTATCGCTCCGGTGAAGACCGCGATCATAGAACCGGTTATCACGGTTATGGCTATTGCCGTGTGTCTCGGCCTCAGGTTGAAAAATGTCAGTCTTTTTCTGCCGATAAAGTGACCGACGCGGTCGCCGACAAAGGCTATCAGCCCGGATACAAGGATCACTATGGATATCGTCTGCAGAGCGAACAGATCGGAAGAGCACACGTCTGAACTCCAGTCACGGCTACATCTCGT
>CALFCX010000098.1 GCA_937950635.1 uncultured bacterium | reverse complement strand
CGGCTTTGCTGCTTTCGCGCACTTCCTTATTATTTCTTTTTGGACGATGGGGACTTCTTCCGGCGGAAGCTCAACGCCCATATCCCCTCTCGCTACCATTATCGCGTCGGATATGTTGATGATCGCGTCTATGTTGTTTATGGCTTCAGAGTTCTCGATCTTGGCGATCACAGGGATGCTCCCTCCGTTCTCCTGTATGGCTTTTCTAGCGTCCAGGATATCATCCGGCCCCTTTACGAAAGAAAGAGCCACATAATCGGCATCCACGGCTACGGCTATCTTTATGTCTCCCCTGTCCTTTTCGGTAAGAGCCTTTTTGAATATGGAGACCCCGGGGATATTGATGCCTTTATGGTCGCCGAGGACGCCTCCCGTATTCACTATGCAGTATATTTCCTCGCCGCTTATGTTCTTTACGTGAAGCTCTATAAGACCGTTATCTATAAGTATCCTTTGTCCGGGTTTTAGTTTTTCAGGCAGGTCGGCATAATCCGTAGAGACCTTTTTATCGCTTCCCTCTATCTGCTTTGTGGTTATAACGAACTCGCTGTTCTCTTTGATCTTGACTGACCCGCCCTTCACCTTGCCGGTCCTTATCCGCGGGCCCTGAAGGTCGAGTACAACTCCGACATTCTTGTCTATTGAGCGGATCAATTTCACCAGGTTTATCGCGTCTTTATGTCCTTCATGCGACATATTGATCCTGAAGAGGTCTGCCCCCGCTTTTATAAGCGCGGATATCTGCTCTTTCTCCCATGAAGAAGGGCCAAGCGTGGCCAGTATTTTTGTCTTGTTCATTGTACATCCATTATATCCCCTTAAAAGATTTTTTGCAAAACACAAAACGGGCAAAATTTGATAAACTAAAAACAGGAGGGCTGACAATGAGAAAACCGATCGCAGCAGGGAACTGGAAGATGTTCAAGACCGCCAAAGAGGCCGTACAGATGCTGTCCGACCTTAAAGAAAAGGTAAAAGACGTATCCGAAAGGGAGATAGTGATATGTCCTACCTTTACGGCCCTCGTACCCGCCGTTGACGCCGTAAAAGGCTCCAATATAAAGATAGGCGCCCAGAACGTTTTCTGGGAGGAAAAAGGCGCTTTTACCGGAGAAATAGCTCCTGGCATGCTTAAGGATATCGGCTGCGAATATGTCATAATAGGCCATTCCGAAAGAAGACAGTATTTCTGCGAGACCGATCCCACGGTTAATAAAAGGATATTCGCGGCGCTGAAAGCCGGTCTCAAGCCTATAATTTGTGTCGGAGAGACTCTTCAGGAAAGGGATTCGGAAAAGACCTTCCAGGTCATAGAAACACAGGTCAAGGGCGGACTTAAAGGTCTTTCCGCAGAGCAGATGAAGGATTGTGTCATAGCATACGAACCGGTATGGGCGATAGGCACCGGGAAGACCGCCACAAAAGAACAGGCTCAGGAAGTTCACGCCTTTATAAGGAAGCTTCTTGAAGGAATGTTCGACAAGCCGACCGCGGAAGCGACAAGGATTCTCTACGGCGGAAGCGTAAAGCCCGATAATATGAAAGATCTTATGGCGCAGCCGGATATAGACGGAGGTCTGGTCGGCGGAGCAAGCCTTGAAGCCGATTCTTTTTCAAAGATAGTGAAATACTAGGAGGAAAAATACATGGCCGCGAAAATCGGACAATTGATGGATGCAAAGCTAAGAGGACTTAAGAACGACATACTTCCCGTACTCAAAGATCTCGGGACCGTTACCCTTTCGGAAGGAAAAAAATTCGATAATTGCGAAAAAGCGGCGAAAGACCTTCCCGAGATAGCCTGCAATCCTTTATTGTCTTTTTCAAGATCGGCCTCTTCATCGGCGGCAAAACCTCTAAGGGTCGGGGTACTCTTTTCCGGAGGGCCTGCTTCCGGCGGGCATAATGTTGTTGTTGGCCTGTATGACGCAATAAAAGAAATGGACCCGAAGAGTGAGGTCATAGGTTTCATGAACGGTCCCGACGGATTGCTCAAGGCGGACGGCAGGGTCATGTCAAAAGAAGATATCGACAGCGTCAGGAATCAGGGAGGGTTCTATCTGCTCGGTACTTCCAGGACAAAGTTCGAAAAAGAAGAGGATATGGCCAAATGTTCCGGAACAATAAAAAAGTTCGATCTTGACGGTCTTTTGATAATCGGGGGTGACGACTCCAACACTAACGCGGCGCATTTGGCCAACCACCTCAAAAAGGACGGCTCAAAGGCCGTAGTTGTAGGGATACCTAAGACCATTGACGGTGATCTGGCCTATCTCCCCTATCTGCAGACATCTTTCGGTTTTTATACGGCCGCCATGACCTACAGCGAGATGGTCGGCAATATCTGCAGGGACCTTCCGTCCAGCAGAAAGATCTGGCATTTTGTAAAGCTTATGGGGAGGTCCGCAAGCTGGATAACCCTTGAAACCGCCTTCCAGACGCAGCCCAATGTCGCTCTTATAGGCGAAGAAATAAAAGAAAAGAAGATGACGCTTTCCCAGGTAATTGATATGGTGGCCGATATCATAGAGAAAAGATATAAGGCTGGCAGAAAATACGGGATAGTGCTGATACCCGAAGGGATAGTTGAATTCATACCTGAAATAAAAGCGCTTATTTCAAGCATAAACAAAGCGATCGTGAACATAGGTAACGACCATTTCATCAAGATGCATATATCAGACAGGCGTGAAAAGGTAATTGTAGAACTTGGGCAGGAGCATGAAAGGCTTTTTATGGAACTTCCCCATACGGTACAGAACGGCCTTCTTTCGGGCCTTGATCCGCATGGCAATGTTCAGGTCTCGCAGATCGCGTCGGACGTGCTTATCATGGACCTTGTCTGGGACCGTCTTGCAAAAAAAGGCATAAAACTCACGACACAGACACATTTTTACGGTTATGACGGAAGATGCGGTTACCCGACGTGGTTCGATGCCACATACACCTATAATCTCGGAAGAGCAGCAAGCGTGCTCGTAGCCAACAACAAGGCCGGTTATATGGTAACGGTGAACAATATTCAAGAACCTTTTGATAAATGGCAGGCCCAGGCGATCCCTCTGGCCGGGATGATGGCTGTCGAAGAACGCAAAGGCAAAGACTCTCTGGTGATATCTAAATATCTGGTAAACCTGAACAGCAAGGCTTTCAAGGAGTTTGAGAAGAACCGCGATAAATGGGCCTTCGAGGACTGCTACCTTTGTCCCGGGCCCGTACAGTTCTTCGGGCCGGATGAGCTGGTAAGGTCCAAGGCTGTCACCATGACCTTGAACGCCTGAAAGGGTTCAGGCGGGATTTGAAATCAAAAGCTGATTATTCCGATAAATAATTGATGAACATATCCCGCTGTCAAACATGCATGAAGAGCTTTGAGGCTGATGCCTCCCACTGGCTCGGTGTTGTCGCGAGCGGTCTGAAAAGGCCTGCGTTCAACAGAATGCACCCGTCTTTTCTGGCGGATATATCTCTTTTGGCTTATGCCGGCCATGAAAGCACTTATCTGAACAACATTGTCGGAACTCTTAATCGTCCTGAGAACCACTCGGCTCTCCGCGATGAGGACGATGACCCCTGCTGGCATTTGATCAATCAGGCCCCTCCGGGATGCGATGTTCATCCCGATACCCCGATAAGTTATTCAACTACGGATGAAAGAATAAAAGTCTACAGCGGTATAGCTGTAGGATATCTGCAGGGAAGACCGGAATTCTCGGGAGAGCTGGCGAGACTGTCGGCCCGGTTCTTTGCCGGTCTTGATCCCTCCGCATTCGCTATGACAAGTTTTTATATGGGAGAAGATCTGGTAGAACATTTCGGATTCGGGAACAAGGACGGGCTTTCATATCTTTCGGAACTCGGAGGAAAAGGGAAAAAAGCCGCCGATCTTGGAATGGGTACGCATGCCGTGATCTACCAGAATATAGCAAATATGCCGGCCAGGATACTTTTGGCCGACAACAATCTTTTCAGTGCGGCTTTTAACAGGGCTTATATATCTCTTACCGGAAGAGAAGGTTCTTATGAAGTGGTTGACGCGGACTTCACCCTGGATCCGGAAATATCCGGTATCCCGCCGGCCAGCATAGACCACGCCGGATCAAGACTTCTTGCCCACCATATTTTTAACGATAATGGTGATGCCGGATTCGAGGCGTTCGCGAGGTTCTTAATGTACATACTTTCTCCTTCAGGCACATTCAGGATAATGGATAATTTTAAAGCCAGGGCTTTTGAGCAGAGGTTAAGTGGAATATTAAGGTCTGCGGGGTTTTCTATAGATACGCCAGCTGACAGCACTGCACGGCAGTTCATGATCGACGGATCCAAGTGATCCTTCTATTATCTTCCGAAAAAATACGGAACAAGAACACCTGAATCCCTAAAATCTTCTAATATAAGATACTGTGCCCCGTTCTCCACAAGTGTCTCCGCAAGAGCTTTGGGATCTTCGGCGTGAGCCGGTACAAGCCCGACCCGGGTCCCTCCGAATTTTGTGCCTATCTTTATCTCGCTTGGGCCGTCCCCGAGCCAAATGACCCCTTCCGTATCTTCCGGACTGACCCGTTCTACTTCAAGTATGTGACTTGAACCGTTATATTTGCTGTATACCGTCTGCCCGTTGGTAGCTTTTTCCAGCGTTCCGTTCACCCCGTATATGGTCCTAAAGAAATGTCCGGCAGTGAGGGCATCTGCATCCTCCTCAACCTCCGACTGTTCGGATCCGCTAAGAGCGTACATAGGGACGCCTTTTCCGTGTATTGCGCTCAGAAAAGGGATAACATTTCCAACCAAATATTGTTCCGGGGTTGCTGTTCCATCCCTTAATTCAGCAAGTCTTCGGTCTCGGAATTCAGCTTTCATGATATGTTTCCATTCAGCGTACATTCCTCCGCCGAGATCCCATAATTCGGTCCCTCTTTGGGCGTTCCATGGTTCTGCGGCGGAAGGTTCCGTGAAATTAAGCTGTGATTTTACCAATATGCCGTCGAGCGCCCTCTCAAATGCATTTCTGTCAATTCCGCCTGTTCCCGGTATCCTGAACTGTTTTAAATGGATCGCGGTGGCATATTGTACCTGTGTAAGAGTTCCCGTGGTCCTGCGGACTATCTCTTCGGAGAACGCATTATCGGCATCTGTGGGTGTTACGTTTTGTTCCCAAGCTCTGGCAGGAAGCACTCTGTCTGGCATGGCCCAGAGCTTTGCTACATATTTGATCATGGCACGGTTCCAGCCGCATTTGATCATGGAAACAGTTTCATCCCAATCAAAAATAGCCGTGTGTATAGGTTTTAAGCGCAATGCGGAAGTCCTATCTTCAATAATAACCGTATTGTTCGTTCCGGGTACCAACGGCCATCTATTCCTGAGCTGTTGGAATGCGAGCGTATTATTATGCGCTTGTACTGTTCCGGACCTTCCGCCGGCATCCGTATGCGGGGCTCTATATATCTGAGGCATGTAGTTAGCCCTGAAAACTGCTGGACCTGCCGCAACTCTCATAATTTTTAAGATCTCCTTGAAAAAGTATTACAAGTAGTTATCGACAGGATATGGCGGAAATTTCAAAAAAGATATCGTACGGTCACGAAAACTTCTTGTCGGATCAGGCTTTTCCTATCAGAGAAAGAAAACCCTGCTCGTCGAGGATGTTCACTCGAAGTTTTTCAGCCTTTGCGTATTTTGAGCCGGGCTGAGCGCCTGCCACCACATAATCAGTTTTCTTGCTGACCGAAGATGCGGCTTTACCGCCAAGGGCCTTTATCTTTGCTTCCGCTTCTTCCCTTGACATTCCTGACAATGTTCCGGTGAACACAAATGTTTTTCCCGCCAGTTTGCCAGTAGACTGTTTACGGCTCGCCGGGGACCGCAAGCTTAGGCCGGCCTTTTTAAGTTTTTCGACGAGGTGATGATTATGCTTGTCTTTAAAATAGGCGATTATCGATGAGGCTATCTTCGGTCCTATGCCGTCTATAGCCGTGAGAGAATCATCACCTGCATTCATTAATTCATTCATATCTTCAAAGTTCTCCGCCAAAAGCTCCGAAGCGCGGCGCCCGACATTAAAGATCCCCAGCGCATACAAGACCCTGTCCATCCCTCTTTTTTTGCTGGCCTCTATTGCCGAAAGAATGTTCTCCGCGCTCTTCTCGGCCTTTCTTTCAAGCTTCAGGATATCCTCTTTCGTAAGATAGTAGATGTCAGACAGGTCTTTTATCAGTCCGCTGTCCACCAATTCTCCGGAAAGCGCATCTCCTATGCCTTCTATATCCATTGCCTGACGGCTTGCAAAATGCCGTATCGATTCTTTAAGTTTTGCCGGACATGAAGAGTTTATGCATCTCAAGGCGGCTTCGTCCTCTTCGCGGTAAACATCACCCCCGCAGACCGGGCAATATTCGGGCATATGGAATATCTTCGCCTTTTCATCACGTTTTTCTTTTATCACTCTGACAACCTGCGGAATAACATCACCTGCCCTCTGGACAATAACATGATCCCCTATTCTTATATCCTTGCGGGCTATTTCATCTTCGTTATGAAGTGTTGAGTTCTTTACGGTCACTCCGCCCAGCCTGACCGGTTTAAGATGCGCTACAGGGGTCAGTGTTCCTGTTCTGCCGACCTGCACATCGATGGATTCTATTACTGTTTCTTTTTGCTGAGGAGGGAATTTGTAAGCGACGGCCCAACGCGGGCTTTTCATTGTTGCCCCAAGTTTATTCTGCGACTCAAGATCGTTAACTTTTACTACAATACCGTCTATTTCATAATCCAGCTTCTCGCGGTTCTCCTCGAATTCATCGCAGAATTTAATAACCTGTTCTATCCCTTTGCATACCTTTACGTTTTGATTAATCCTTAATCCAAGGTCCTTGAGCATTTTCAACAGTTCCATTTGTGTTTCGGATCTTGATCTTCGGATCTCGGATCTGTCCAATACTGCTCCATAACAGAAAATGTTGAGAGGTCTCTTTGCAGTCACCTTGGGGTCCAGCTGCCTTAAAGACCCTGCGGCCGCGTTCCTTGGATTTGCGAACAAAGCATCCCCTTCTTTTTCTCTTTCCTCGTTAAGCTTGTAGAAGTTCTTAAGCGGCAGATAAACTTCACCCCTGACCTCTACGGAAAGAGGCTCATTTATCTTTAGCGGTATGGACTTTATCGTTCTCAGGTTACCCGTTATGTCCTCTCCGTGGACTCCGTCCCCACGGGTGGACCCTTTTATGAACGATCCTTTTTCGTATTGCAGAGAAACTGCAAGACCGTCTATCTTAAGCTCGCAGACATATTCTATCTGTCCGCTTTCTCCGAGGCCTTTTCGGACCCTTTCGTCGAATTCATTGAGTTCTTCCGTATTCAGGGCATTATCAAGGCTCAGGAGCGGGAGCTTGTGAGCAACAGACTTGAACTTATCCAGCGGGGCTCCTCCTACCCTTTGAGTGGGAGAATCAGGGGTTATAAGCTCCGGGTGTTCTCCTTCGAGCTCTGTCAGACGTCTCATTAACATGTCGTATTCCCGGTCGCTTATCGACGGTTTGTCTAAGACATAATATAAATGGTCGTGGTGAAGTATCTCTTTCCTTAACTTCAATATTTCTTCTTTGGCGTTCATACTATAAGTATCCTGGATAACTCCCCATTATTATACAAATTCTCTATCTCCTCAAGGGTATGGCTGTCATCTATCCTGAATTGTCCGCTCCTGGTCCTTACAAGCTGCGATTCGTAAGCCCCTGTCCCGAGCTTTGTTCCTATATCTTCGCACAGAGTCCTTATATATGTGCCTTTTGAACAGGAAACCCTTATCCATGCTTTCGGGTTCTTTCCGTTCTCGAACGAAAGGACCTTTATATCATTGATCCGGACCTTCCTTGGCGGGCGCTCGACGGTTATTCCCTGTCTGGCAAGCTCATAAAGGCGCTGTCCCTTATGGTGAAGAGCTGAGACCATCGGAGGTACTTGGTCTATATCCCCTACAAAGCTTTTTACGGCAAGCCTTAATTCGTCCTCTGTAAGAGAGACTTCTTTCTCTGATGTTATGGTCCCGTCGCTGTCGCCCGAATCCGTGGTAATGCCGAATACGATCTCGGCCTCATATTCTTTGTCCTGTCCCATGAATTCGTTAACACGCTTGCAGGCTTTTTCTAGACAAACCACCAATACTCCTGTAGCGGAAGGGTCAAGAGTGCCCGCGTGGCCGGCTTTTTTTATTTTTGTGATCTTTCTTATCCTGGCGACGACACCGAAAGAAGATATCCCTTTGGGCTTATTGACGATTATAACTGCGTCCATTTGTCTTCGATGGTCTTGATCAGTTTGTTCTTTGCTTCTTCAATAGGCCCGTTCATGACGATCCCGGAGGCCCTCTGATGGCCTCCGCCGCCCAGTTCTTTTGCGATCATCTGGACGTTGCGCTGTTTTGACCTGAGATTTATCTTGATCTTTCCGTCCGGCATCTCCCTTAAAAATGCCGCCACATCGACGCCCTTGAGCCCTCTTATGCTGTCGCTTATCGAGCTCATCTCTTCGTCCAAAGCTCCCGCCGAGTTTATCTCGGCCCTGGTCAGCCAGGTATAAGCGGCTTCTCCGCCCATTATGGTCTCTACTTTTTCAAGCGCTTTGCCCAGTATCTTTACTTCCGGATTGGTCTTTGATTCATATATCTGTATGGAAATATCGTGAGGATCCGCTCCCGCCTCTACAAGTTCGGCGGCTATTTTGAAGACCCGCGCCGTAGAATTTGAATATCTGAAATTCCTGGTATCAGTAACTATCGCGCTGAATATCGACGTGGCCATGTCCTTGTCTATATGGAACTTCATCTTTTTTGTCAGATCATAGATCAGTTCGCCTGTGGATGACCTTTCTTTTACGAAGTTTATATCGCCGAACTTGGTGTTATCGGCGTGATGATCTATGTTCACCACCGTCCCGCACAGTTTCTCGAGGTTGTCGTAATCGGGGATCCTTTTTGAATCGGCGCAATCCAGAGCCACCATGGCATCGAACCTCGAAGACGGGTCTATACTGTTCCTGATCTTGCCGCTGTACTTAAGGAACATGTAAACATCGGGTATTTTGCCCGAACAGTACAACTCGAACCTTTTTCCAAGCTTTTCCAGCATGGAACATAAGGCGCTGGCGGACCCTATGGTATCCCCGTCGGGATCAACGTGCATGCACACAAGAAAACTGTTAGCGTCATTTATGGCTTTTACTATTTTTTCCATTTTTCTTTGCTCATCAGGTTCCAGACGCGGCTGGCTTTCTCCAGGGATTCGTCATAGGCGAACCTTAATTTAGGGACCAGCCTCAACTTAAGTTTATCGCCGAGAATGCCTTTTACGAATCCTGTGGCGCGTTCAAGGGCTTCCATTGACGATCTTTTCTGCTCTTCCTCTCCGAGCACGCTTACATATACCACTGCGTTCTCAAGGTCCGGGGATACGGAAACTTTTGTGATGGTGACGAACCCTAGCCCCGGGTCGTCCAGGTCCTTGGCGAGGATGCCGCTTACTATGGATTTTATCTGTTCAGCTACTCTTTCAGGCCTTGACATTCTTTCTTTTTACCCGCATTTCGAATTGTTCTATTATATCTTCCGTGCGAAGTCCGTCAAAGTTGGAGACGGTGATGCCGCATTCAAGGCCGGCAGATACTTCTTTTACGTCGTCCTTGAAACGCTTAAGCGTGGCTATTGCCCCTTCGGCAAGCTTTTCTTCTTTGCGGATCACTCTTGCTTTCGCTCCTCTTATTATTTTTCCGTCGGATACCATGCAGCCTGCTATGGTGCCGACCTTGGAATACTTGAACAATTGCCTGACCTGTGCGTGGGCGGTCACCACTTCTTCGTATTCCGGCTCAAGCATACCTTCGAGCGCCATCTTGATATCATCGATGACCTCGTATATTATCGAATAGATCCTGACATCCACGCCTTCGGTCTCGGCCAGCGCTTTTGTGTCGCCCTCAAAATCAACGTTGAACCCTACGATTATGGCTTCAGATGCTTTGGAGAGCATTATGTCACCCTGGGTTATATTCCCGGTGCTGTTCCTTATTATATTCGTCTTGATATTGCCGGCAGAGAGCTCTTCGAGCGATTTTACAAGCGCTTCCTGTGAACCGTGGACATCGGCTTTTATTATAAGGTTAAGTCCCTTTATTTCGTCGCCTGATTTCACTTTTTGCGAGAAATCCTCAAGCGATACTACTTTTCCGCGTAATTTGCTAAGGTCCTGGGCTTGCGCGTTCTTTTCGGCTATCGCCCTGGCTTCTTTCTCATTTGTCACCACTTTGAATATATCGCCCGCTTGAGGAACTGAAGAGAATCCTAATATCTTTATAGGGAAAGCAGGCCCGGCTTTCGATATCCTCTTTCCTTTATCGTTTATAAGAGCCCTTATTTTGCCGCTGGTGCTCCCTGAGTAGAAAGCGTCCCCTACTCTCAGAGTCCCTTCCTGAACTATGACTGTCGCCACGGGGCCCATGAATTTATCCATGAAAGATTCTATTATCACGCCTGCCGCCGGGCAGGAGGGATTGGCTTTAAGCTCCTGCATATCCGCTACCAGAAGTATCATTTCAAGAAGGGATTCTATTCCTGTTCCTTTTAGGGCCGAAACGCCCACAGTTACCGTGCTTCCGCCCCATTCTTCGGGAGTAAGGTCGAATTCGCTGAGCTGCTGTTTTACCCTGTCAGGGGATGCATCGGGCTTGTCTATCTTGTTTATCGCGACTATTATCGGTACTTTTGATGCCTTTGCGTGGTCTATTGCTTCCTTTGTCTGCGGCATTATGCCGTCATCCGCAGCGACCACAAGTACGACTATATCAGTTACATTAGCCCCCCTTGCGCGCAAAGCGGTGAAAGCCTCGTGGCCCGGAGTATCCAAAAATGTTATCTGTCTTCCGTTTATCTCTACCTGATAAGCGCCTATGTGCTGTGTTATCCCGCCGGATTCGGTATCAATAACGTTGGTCTTTCTTATGGCATCAAGAAGTTTTGTTTTGCCGTGGTCCACATGGCCCATTACCGTCACGATAGGAGGCCTTACGGCCAGTTTTGACTGGTCAACGTTCCGGCAGGCGGCTATCTTTTCGGATGTTTTTTCTTCGTAAATAAGGTCTATGCTGAATTTTGAGGCGGCTTTAGCGGCTATTTCGAAAGTGATCCTTTGGTTTATGGTGGCCAGTATGCCTTCCATGAGCAGCTGTTTTATAAGGTCCGCCGGCCTCACGTCCAAAAGCGCCGCAAGATCTTTCACTGTGATCTCTTTTTCGCTTGTGGTGATGATCTTGTTGGCCGCAGCAGCGGCTGGCTTGGGTTCCGGGACCGGCTCAGGAAGCTTTTCGGGCGCGACTTCTTTCTTTTCTTCTTTTTTGATGGGTTCCGGGACTTTTACTTCTTTTTCTTTGGGTGCGGACTTTTCGGGCTCTTTTTTCTTTGTTTTTCCGGACCTGATGAGATCTGTTACCAGCTTTACCGTGTCTTCTTCTATAGAGGAAGCCTTTGTTTTTACGCTTACTCCAAGGTCCTTGAGCATGACAAGGAGTTCTTTGGCATCTATTTTGAGCTCTTTTGATAAGGCCTCAACCTTTATCTTCTTCGGAACCGCCTTCTTTTTTACCGGCATCGTTTTCCTCTCCGCTGTTTTCGGCGCTGTTTTCCGGAGCGGGCTGTTTTTCTATATCGCTCTTTATGTCTATTTTCCATCCGGTCAATTTCGAAGCCAGCCTTACGTTCTGGCCTTCTTTTCCTATCGCAAGGGACAACTGGCTGTCAGGAACGGTTACCTGCGCGGACATTTCTTCCTGCTTAAGTTCTATTTTAACAGGTTTGGCGGGGCTTAAGGCGTTGGATATAAAAGCCTTTGGGTCCGATCTCCATTCTATTATATCTATCCTTTCATTGCCCATTTCCCGCACTATGTTCTGTATCCTGGCCCCCATGTGGCCGACGCATGTCCCTACAACGCTCACATTTGGGTCTTTTGATTCTATGGCTATCTTTGTTCTGCGTCCGGCTTCGCGCACCACATTCTTTATCTCAAGCGTTCCGTCGGCTATTTCCGGTATCTCAAGCTCAAAAAGCTTTTTGACCAGTCCGGGATTGGTCCTTGATATCAGTATCTGCGGGCCTTTTGAGGTTCTTGAGACCTCCGTCACATAGACCTTTATCCTGTCCTTGGGACGCAACGGTTCAGAAGGTTCCACCTCGGAAAAAGGAAGGAGCGTTTCCACTCTGCCTAGGTTCACAAGATATCCGTTATATTCCTTCTGCTGGATCGTTCCGGTAACTATCTCGCCCTGCTTCTTAGTGAATTCATCGAATGACAGTTCTTTTTCGGCTTCCCTTATGCGCTGCATTATCACCTGTTTTGCCGTTTGAGCCGCCAGACGGCCGAAGTCTTTAGGTGTAACATCAATGACCACCTGCCCCCCTATTTCAGCTTCTTTGTCTATTTTTTTGGCGTCCTTAAGGGTTATTTCCGCTTCCGCATCTGAGGGTTCTTCGACAACATTCTTTGCCGCAAAGACCTTTACGTTGCCTTCGTCATCTATCTTGACGCTCAGGTTCTCGCCTGTACCGGCTATCTTTTTGCGGGTTGCCGACAATAAAGCCGCTTCAATGGCCGATACAAGCATCTCTTTCGGGATGCCGCGCTCATTTTGTATGACCGTCAGCATTGTTTTAAAGCCTTCTATTTTCATAACTGCAAAATCCCCTTTAATAAAACAAAAAGTGGGAAAGCCCCACTGTTTTTAGCGGTCTGATTCAATTGTTTTTATGATATCACATGGTTATGGCATTGGCAAGTGGCAAAAAAAGACACAGGGGGCGGTTATTAACCGCCCCCTGCAATATAACAAAAGGAACCTACATCATATCCCCGTAGCCGCCGCCCATGCCTCCCGGCATAGCGGGTGCCGGCTTTTCTTTTTCCGGCTTTTCGGCGATCAGAGCTTCCGTGGTAAGCAGCATGCTGGAGATGCTTGCCGCGTTCTGGAGCGCTGACCTTGTTACCTTAAGCGGGTCCACGATCCCGGCTTTTATCATATCTGTGAATTCAAAAGTCTGGGCGTTAAAACCGAAGCTGGAATCCTTGCTGTTCTTTATCTTCTCTATGACAACAGAGCCTTCCCAGCCGGCGTTGTCCGCTATCTGCTTAAGCGGCTCTTCAAGGGCTTTCCTTACTATCGCCACGCCGATCTTCTCGTCCCCTTCGCTCTTTTCTTCGAGCTTCAGGACATCGTCTATAGCATGTATCAGCGCGGAACCGCCTCCGGCTATGATGCCTTCTTCTACCGCAGCCCTTGTGGCTGATAGCGCATCCTCTATCCGGTGCTTCTTCTCTTTAAGCTCGGTCTCAGTGGCCGCACCGGCCTTCACAACGGCTACTCCGCCTGAAAGCTTGGCAAGCCTCTCCTGGAGCTTCTCTTTGTCATAGGACGAATCGCTGAGCTCTATTTCTTTCTTTATCTGGGCTATCCTGTCCTTTACAGCGGCTTTTTTGCTGCCGTCCTCGGTTATTATCGTGGTCTTTTCCTTCTCAACGATTATCTTTTTTGCTTTGCCGAGAAGGGATTCCTCTACTTTTTCAAGAGAGGCTCCGGTATCTTCCGAGATCACCGAACCGCCGGTCAATATGGCGATATCCTCGAGCATGGCTTTGCGCCTGTCGCCGAAACCGGGGGCTTTTACCGCCACGCAGTTAATAGTGCCTCTGAGCTTGTTGACGACTATCGTGGCAAGCGCTTCTCCTTCTATGTCGTCGGCTATTATAAGAAGAGGCTTCCCTGCCTGGACCACTTTTTCAAGGGTTGGCAGAAGGTCTTTTATGGCGCTTATCTTTTTGTCTGTGATGAGCATGTAAGCGTCTTCAAGCACCGCTTCCATTCTTTCTCTGTCGGTTATAAGGTAAGGAGATGCGTATCCTTTGTCGAACTGCATGCCTTCGACGACTTCAAGGGTCGTGTCGATGCCTTTGCTTTCTTCAACGGTTATAACTCCGTCCTTGCCGACCTTTTCCATCGCGTCTGCTATCAGGTTGCCTATTTCCGCATCATTGTTAGCCGAAATGGAGGCTACCTGGGCTATCGCCTCTTTGGTCTCCACCTTTTTGCTCTCTTTTTTGAGCTTTGCAACGGTGGCTTTAACGGCCTTCTCGATCCCTCTTTTTATCGCCATCGGATTGGCACCAGAGACCACGTTCTTGAGCCCGGCCCTGAATATGGCCTGCCCGAGTACGGTCGCAGTGGTGGTGCCGTCACCGGCTATGTCATTGGTTTTGCTGGCAACTTCCTTGAGAAGCTGGGCTCCCATGTTCTCGAACGGATCTTCGAGATCTATCTCCTTAGCAATGGTAACTCCGTCGTTAGTGATCGTCGGGGATCCCCATTTCTTTTCAAGTACCACGTTCCTGCCGCGCGGTCCCAATGTGGCTTTTACGGCATTAGCTACTTTATTAACTCCGCGTTCCAGCGCTCTCCAGGCTTCGTCGCTGAAAACTATCTCTTTTGCACCCATTACAACTCACTCCCTTCCCTTGTTAATTTTTTACCGCCAATATATCCCTCTCCTGGAGGATGATATATTCTTCGTTGTCCAGTTTTACTTCGGTCCCTCCGTACTTGGCATAGATCACCTTGTCCCCGACCTTTACTTCCAGAGGCACCCTCTGGCCGTTATCGAGAACTTTTCCAAGGCCTACCGCGATCACCGTTCCCATCTGCGGTTTTTCCTTGGCGGTATCCGGAAGCACGATGCCGCTCTGCGTTTTTTCTTCGGACGGCTCCTGCTTTACTACCACCCTGTCACCAAGCGGCTTCAGATTCTTCGCCATTTTTCCACGACCCCCTTTCAGCTTTATTTTTTTAACCTGAGAACAAGTATAACAGCTGCTTAGCACTCTGTCAAGGGGAGTGCTAAATAAAAATGCACAGGTCGATTGCATCGCCCCTACAGGACGCTCCTCGACAAGCTCGGGGCTACGGCTTAAAGCTCCGGAGCCGTTAGCTGTAGCATAGCGTGCAGTAAGCGTAGCATGCTATAATTTCCCCATGAAAAACTTCATTGCCGGAATAGACCTGGGCGGCACAAAGATATCCTCAGCCGTAGCGGATGCAAAAGGTCATATTCTTTCGGTGGATACCATCCCCACATTGGCGTATCAGGGAGTGGATAAAGTAACTGATAGAATGGTTCTTTCATTGAAAAACGCATGTAAGAATGCCGGGATCAGATTCTCCGGCATAAAATGCGTTGGGATCGGGGCTCCAGGTCCGGTGGACCCTATAACCGGTTATGTAAAGCATCCGCCAAACCTAAAAGGGTGGAAAAAGGTCAATTTAAAGAGGATCATGATGAAGAAACTCGGCAAAAGGGTCATTTTGGAAAATGATGCCAATTGTGCGGCTTCGGCGGAGCTCAATTTCGGGGCCGGACGAGGGTTCCATACATTTATATATGTAACGATAAGCACGGGTATAGGCGGAGGGATCGTTATTAACAACAAGCTGTATGCCGGGGCTTCAGGATCCGCAGGGGAAATAGGACATATGACCATAGATATGAACGGCCCCAAATGTCCCTGCGGCAAACGAGGGCATCTCGAAGGCCTTGCCGCCGGCCCTGCTATAGCTAAACGCGCAAAAATGTCTCCGGAACAGCTTGGCGTGCTGGCTAAAAAAGGCAGCAGAAAAGCACTGAAGGAGATCGAGCGTGCGGGGTATATAATAGGCCTTGGATTCTCAAATCTGGTGAATATTCTTGATCCCGAAGCTATTATCGTGGGCGGAGGTCTTTCAAATCTCGGAAAGCCTCTTTTCTCATCAATAAAAGCCTCTTTAAGGAAAAACGCCCTTGCGCCGGTAAAAGTAGTGCCGGCGACCCTCAAGAAAGATGTCGGCGTCATAGGAGCCGTGTCCTTATGCCTATAGCCATAATAGATTACGGTGCCGGCAATCTGAGAAGCGTTCAGAAAGCCCTGGAGAAACTGGGTTTCTCTTCATTTGTCACGAAAGACAAGGGCGAGATATCATCTTCGCACGGCATAATATTCCCCGGCGTGGGAGCTTTTGACAGCGCCTTAAAGCAGATCAGGAGCCTTGGGATAGACAGCCTTTTAAAGGCTCAGATAGAAGAAGGAAAACCTTTCTTGGGGCTTTGTCTCGGGATGCAGTTGCTTTTTGATGAAAGCGAGGAAGGGGTCGAGAAAGGTCTGGGATTGATAAAAGGAAGAGTAAAGAAGTTCTCTTTTGACGGCACCAGGAGCTTAAAGGTCCCTCATATGGGGTGGAACAATATTTCCATCGAACAGAACTTCTCCCCTATCATGAAAAATATCCCGCAGAATGCAAAGGTGTATTTTGTTCATTCATACTACTGCGAACCGAAAGACAGCGCGGATATACTGACCAAGACCGATTACGGGGCCCCTTTTGCTTCTTCGGTAAGCCGGAACAATCTTTTTGCTTTGCAGTTCCATCCTGAAAAGAGCGGAGAGATAGGGCTTGAGATATTAAGGAATTTTGGAGGGCTTTGCAGATGAGCTTTGAAGTCATCCCTGCCGTGGATATCCTGGACGGGAAATGCGTTCGTCTTGAAAAAGGGGATTACAGCAAAGTGACCGTATATTCCGATGATCCCGTGTCCATGGCCGAAAAGTGGCGCGACCAAGGTTACGGCAGACTGCATCTTGTAGATCTGGACGGAGCCCGGGAAGGAAGTCCAAAGAACATAAAAGTCGTCAAAGCCATTGTTTCAGCCGTATCGATACCGGTGCAGGTCGGCGGAGGGATAAGGCATCTTGATACCGTGAAAGAGCTTTTTGACAGCGGAGTGGACAGGATAATCCTGGGGACCGTGGCTTTTGAGAACCTCAGCTTCATAAAGACCGTATCTGAGCTTTTCGGGGCAAAGATAGCGGTCAGTATCGATGCCCGGAAGGATATCGTCCTTACAAAGGGCTGGCTCGAAAGAACATCTTTAAAGGCCGTTGATGCGGCAAAAAAGCTAATATCCATGGGTATAAAGAGGTTCGTCTATACAGATATATCCCGTGACGGCATGATGGCGGGCCCTAATTTTAACGGCATCAAAAAGTTCACATCTTCGGTGAATGCCTCGGTAATAGCTTCGGGCGGGGTTACCACAAGGGAAGACGTCAAAAAGCTTTCCTCTCTTTCAAAGAACCTTGAAGGATGTATAGTCGGAAGGGCTTTATATGAGGCTAAGAACGTCAGAGAACCCTGGCACTGCCAGAATCCTTGATCTCTTTTATTCTTTCTTCACACAGTTTTGC
>CALFCX010000097.1 GCA_937950635.1 uncultured bacterium | reverse complement strand
TTACAGTTACCTCCCAGCTTCACACCCTGGTACAGTGTCACGTTATCGCCGATAACGACCGTTTCCCCTATCACGACTCCCATCCCGTGATCTATGAAGAACCCTTTTCCTATCTTTGCGCCCGGGTGGATCTCGATACCCGTGAGAAACCGGCTTATTTGTGAGATCAGGCGAGGCAGCACGGGGATCCTAAGTTCGTACAAAAAATGCGCAACACGGTGAAGATAAATAGCCCATACTCCCTGATAAAAGACCACTTCAAAGATGTTCTTCGCGGCCGGATCCCTTTCGAACACAGCTTTTATATCCTCGAACATGTTTTTCTCCTATTTCCTGTCAAAAAATATATTTTTCCCGGTCGCGCTCAAAGGTATGCCCACTATTTGTTTAACCTCTCCACCCAAAAGACCGAGATCTTTGGCCGCCATGCCTATCGTCCACATAAGGCGGTTGTCCACCCGTTTGTCGGCGGCAACGGACACTGCCGACCCGACAGCGATCCCCAAGTCCATTACATTGAACGCGCAGACGGCCCCGTTCTTTTCATTATCAGCACAATCCTTAAAACCGCACAGGCTGCAAGGAGACAGGCCTGCTGTTTTGTTCTTCGACCCTATCAAAACCATGCAGGAGCAGTCTTTCAATGAAGCTGCATTCTTCCTGAAAGCTTCCCGTTGCGTGGAAGCAAAGATCCTTTCCATTTCGGATGCGATCCGGGAAATATCCGCGCCATCCAATATCGCGGTCTCTATAAGGTCCACTCCCCTGGTCTTAGGGGCCGTGCGAGCGGCAATACACATATCTTCCGCCACGGAGACCAATGACGCAGATAAGAAGTCCTTCTCTTTCTTTATCGTCATCGCAGCAGATTCTCCAGACATGTCAATTGCTGATCGTTCCCGAGAGCGACCAGGATATCTCCTTTTTCAATAAGGCTCGAGGATTTCGGGGTCAACTCAAAGTTCCCGGAAGCTTTCTTTATGGAAAGTATCATCGTCCCCGTGTTCTTCCTGATATTTGCTTCTCCCAGCGTTTTTCCCGCCAGCGGAGAATTATCCTCTATCCTGAACTCTCTGACCCACATTTCTACATTACTGCTACCTATCGCTATATCTAGGAACTCTATGGACACGGGCCTTACCGCCATGGAAGCCATTCTGCTCCCCGCTATATAATACGGCGATATGACCTTGTTGGCACCAGCTTTCCTTAATTTGCTCTCTGTTTCTTTATGGCTGGCCCTGGCAACTATGAATATATCAGGATTCACTACTTTAGCAGCGAGGGTGACATATACATTTTCCACATCACTGTCCGCGGCCGCGAACAGGCCGTGAGCTCTGTTTATCCCTGCTTTTTCCAGCATTGCATCATCAGAAATGCTGCCTATAAAATAAGGTATGTTCTTCGAATTCAGTTCTTCAGCGATAGAAGGCTTAGGATCTATAACGACAAAAGGGAGTCCTTCTGCCAACAGATCAACAGCTATCTGATGGCCTACTCTCCCATAACCGCAGATGATGTAGTGCCCTTTCATATGTTTTGTCTTTTCGTCCATCTTTTTTCTCCTCCTGATGCCTAATATATTGCCTTCGACTATGAACTCTATAATTGTCCCCACCGCATAAAAAACCGAAAAAACCCCGAAAATAAGAAAAAATACGGAAAATATCTTCCCTGCTGTCGAGAACTTTATGGTATCAAGATAGCTTACCGTGAGAAACATGCTCGCAATGGTAAGATAAAGGGAATCCAGGGGCGTCATCCTTTCTATGACTATGTATCCTATGGTACCGATCAATACGGCCGATATCGCAAAAGCGATCGGAGGCATTATTCTCTGGAGAGAATCCATGGATTGAGAACTGAGCAGGGGCTCATTCTTCTTCATAGAAGTCCTTGTTTTATCATTTCCTCGGCTATCTGCACGGCATTGGTGGCAGCGCCTTTTCTCAGGTTGTCGGACACTATCCACAGGTCTATCCCGTTCTTAACGGACATATCCTGCCGGATCCTGCCCACGAGAGTATCGTCTATCCCCACACAATCGATAGCGGTCGGATATACTTTATTTGCCGGATCATCCATCACTTTCACTCCGGGCGCTTTCGCCAAAAGGTCCATTACCTCTTTGCGCGAGACCGGTCTTTCGGTCTCGATGTTCACGGCTTCGCTGTGGCCGACGAATACCGGGACCCTGACGGTCGTGGCAGTGACCGCGATAGAGTCATCCTCCATTATTTTTTTGGTCTCGTTGATCATCTTCATCTCTTCCTTGGTGTACCCGGTATCAAGGAACGAGTCGATCTGAGGGACCGCATTGAACATTATCTGTTTAGGAAGTATCTTTACTTCCACCGGACGTCCCTCAACCCAGGATTTAGTTTGGGTGATAAGCTCGTCCACAGCTTCTTTCCCCCACCCGGAAACGGCCTGATAAGTGGAGACCACTACCCTTTTTATCCTATATTTGTCATGTATCGGTTTAAGCACTACCACCATCTGGGCGGTGGAACAGTTGGGATTGGCTATTATACCTTTGTGCCTTTTAAGGGCCTGAGGGTTCACTTCCGGCACAACAAGAGGGATATCAGGATGCATCCTGAAGAAAGAAGTATTGTCTATGACAACAGTTCCCCTTTTAGCGGCTTCGGGCGCAAATTTTTCCGAGATTGACGCTCCCGCAGAGAACAGGCCGATATCTATACCTTTGAAAGAATCCGGCTCGGCAAGCTCTACTTTATACTCTTTACCTTTGAAACTTACGGAGGACCCTGCGGTCCTGCTGGAAGCAAGCGGCAGAAGCCTTTCCACGGGAAAATCCCTTTCCTCGAGGACTTTGAGCATTTCTTTCCCGACAACCCCCGTGGCACCCAATATCGCTACATTGTACTTTTTAGACATCAAAACATCTCCTTCTTTTACAAAATTATAGCATGACAAACGCACCTTTTCTTGATCGCAAGAAAAGGTGCCCAAAAGAAGCTCGCGGGGTTCTTAGGGGCTCGCCCCTAAGCCGTTCTTTTGCGCTACTTTTCTTTCGGGAAAGAAAAGTAGCAAGAGTCGGGTTGAAGGGCCGGCGGCCCTTATGTTATAATTCGGTTATGAAAGACAAGATACATCCGGAATATCATACAGTGAACGTCACCTGTGCGTGCGGCGCGGAGTTCGAAATAGGCTCCACAAAAAAGAACATCCGTGTCGATATATGCAGCAAATGCCACCCTCTCTTCACCGGGAAGCAGAAGCTCATGGATACCGAAGGAAGAGTGGACAAGTTCAAAAAGAAATACGCCGCAAAGCCCGTCTCCCTCAAAAAGAAAAAAACAAGGGTGTCCAAGAAAGACAAAGCCAAAAAAGGCAAGTAGCGCCCTTGATCCTTTTTCCCTTTTGCTTATATTAGAGGAAAACCATGGATTATCTCGCAAAACTGTCCAAGTTCGAAGAACGCCACAAGGAACTTGAACAACTTCTGTCCAAACCCGAAACACTTTCCGACAGGGAAAAAATACAAAAATACGGGAA
This sequence comes from uncultured bacterium, assembly GCA_937950635.1. Classification (GTDB taxonomy): domain Bacteria; phylum Margulisbacteria; class WOR-1; order JAKLHX01; family JAKLHX01; genus CALFCX01. The sequence goes on along the minus strand of CALFCX010000097.1, from coordinate 1,757 downwards.
AGAACTCTCCGAAATAAAAGAGATAGTTGAAAAGGCCGGTCAGTTCAGGCAGGTAACGGCGGATATAAACGAGATCAGGTCCTCTAAGGACCCAGAGCTCAAGGAACTGCTGAAAGACCTGGAGAACCGCGAAGAAACACTGAAAAAAGAGATCGAGATACTTCTCCTCCCGAAAGATCCAAATGATGAAAAGAACATTTTCATGGAAATAAGGGCCGGAACGGGAGGAGAAGAAGCAGCTTTGTTCGCCGGCCAGCTTCTAAGGATGTATCTAAGATACGCCGAAAGGCTCGGCTGGAAAGTCGAAATGATGGATTCAAACCCCACGGGGCTCGGCGGATACAAAGAAGCCATCTTTCTGATAGAAGGGAAAGGCGCTTACAGCAGGCTGAAATATGAAAGCGGCACGCACAGGGTACAAAGAGTCCCCGCGACCGAAGCATCCGGCAGGGTCCACACTTCGGCCGCAACGGTAGCCGTTATACCGGAAGTGGAAGACGTGGACGTCAAGATAGAAGATAAAGATATAAGGATAGATGTCTACCGTTCCGGAGGAGCCGGCGGACAGAACGTCAACAAGCTAAGCACCGCGATAAGGATAACGCATATGCCGTCCGGGATCGTCGTTCAGTGCCAGGACGAGCGTTCACAGTCCAAGAACAAGGCAAAAGCATTTAAATTCCTGAAAGCCCGTCTATACGAGCTTGAAGAAAGCAAAAGGGCCAGCGAAATAAGCAATATGAGAAAGATACAGGTCGGGTGCGGCGACCGCAGCGAAAAGGTAAGAACCTACAATTTCCCGCAGAACAGGATCACGGACCACCGTATCGGGCTTTCGGTGTTCAATATTGATGAAGTTATGGACGGCGGATTGGACGAACTTATTACCGGATTATCCGAAGCAGACCGTATGGCAAAACTTAAGGAATCGGCGCCAAGATCATGACCTGGACGATAGCCTCACTTCTTGACTGGACAACAATATATTTCACTAACCACAAGATCGAAGACCCTCATCTGGAAGCAGAGGTCCTGCTGGCTCACGCTCTGGGCATAAAACGCATACAGATATACACCATGCACGACCGTGTGCTCAAGGATGAAGAACTGGCGGAATTCAAAAAACTCATACTCCGCAGGATAAAAAGAGAACCCACGGCATATATAATCGGCTACAGACCGTTCATGTCTCTTGATATCGAAGTGAACAAAGACGTACTCATCCCACGCCCGGAGACAGAGATACTTGTCGAGAACGCGATCGACATTATAAAAGGGTCCGGCAAAGATCAGGTGTCCGTGCTGGATATCGGCACAGGGAGCGGAGCCATTGCCGTGAGCATAGCAAAATACTGCCCTGCTGCCCACGTGACCGCGACCGACATCTCGCAGTCCGCGGTCAACACGGCCGGGAACAACGCCAGGAAACACGGGGTTGCTGACAGGATCTCTTTCAAAACGGGGGACATCTTCTCCCCTGTCGACAGATCCCCCGGATTCGATGTGATAGTCTCAAATCCTCCGTACATAAAGAGCGAAGAACTGGGCTCGCTGCAGCCTGAAATATCAAAATATGAGCCCATACGCGCTCTGGACGGCGGGCCTGACGGACTGGCATATTACAGAAAAATAATCTCCCTGGCGCATGAATATCTTTCCGGAGAAGGACATCTTCTGCTGGAATCAGGGGCCGGACAAGCAGACGACATCATAGAGATATTCGGTATAAGCGGGATTTTCAAGAGCATAAAAAGGTC
>CALFCX010000096.1 GCA_937950635.1 uncultured bacterium | reverse complement strand
GGTCTTGCTGTTGACATCAGGTTGTATAAGAGAACGGCCAATGGTAATTTTGTTAGGCTGGCAGCCAAAAGCATCCCCGCGGAGATGGCAAAGCATCCTGCCATGACAAGGGAATTGAGAGAAGCGGGACTGGTCTGGGGAGGGGCCGGGGACCCTATGCATTTTTCTGTCGGCACTGTCAACCCTGATTACGGAACTATGATAGCCAGGAGAAGAGAGGCTATTAGTATGATCGGAGCTAAAGAAGGACAGCTTACCCCCGATCAGCAGCGGATAATCATGTATTATGTGCGGTCGTATCAAAACGATCCTTCATTGTCGCCTCAGGACAGGATTAAATTAGCCAGAAATTACGGCGAGGAATGATTCTGCAATAACCTCAGGATTTTAGTCCGGAACCATCGATATATATACAGGAGGGGGTAGACACCCTAAAACACAAGAGGTGCTGGCATGACAGAAACTGTAAGTAATATTTCCGCTCCGGCCCAAGTATATGAAGTAAGAAGAGGGGACTCTCTCTGGCGCATCGCAAGCAGGAACAATACCACCGTTAACGACCTCAAAAGACTGAATAATTTAAGGGGCGATGTCATACATCCGGGCCAGACGCTTAAGATCGCGGATGTTCCGGCGCCTGTAATACAAGAACAAGCCGTTGTTATAGAGCATGTATCGCCGCCGGAGGACGTTCCTGTCAAGGAGGATGTTGCTGATGAAATTTCTCCTGATGAACAGATCGTACAAGCTTCACCGGTGCCACAGCCGGTTGCCAGGGACGGTTTCGATCAGATATCATACACGATACAAAGAGGCGACAACCTTTGGAAAATAGCCAGAATGTTCTACTGCACGGAAAAAGAAATAATGGCCCTGAACGGGATGAGAAGCAATCTTATTCATGAAGGAAGAATACTGAAGATACAGCCGGGAACGATAACCGCAAAAGGTTTTGATCCGGAAAAAGTTGCCTATTCTTACCTCGTGACGCCGGCAGACCTGGCCCATGAAGAGCCGCTTACCGTTATTGCTGCCAAATTCAGCGGAGAAGAGCCTCATCAGGTTATCACGGCCGCGGATATTTCTGCTGTCAACGGGCTCGGAACATCGCCGCTCAGGGTAGGGCAGCATCTTTGGATAACCAATGTGACGATAGAAGGAAGGTCCGCTTCCTGGTACGGGAAGGATTTTCACGGAAAGAAGATGGCTAACGGCAAGGCTTACGACATGAACGCGCTTTCCTGCGCCATGAGAGACCTGCCTCTCGGTTCAAGGGTTTCCGTGATGAATTCCGCCAACAACAGAGAGGTAGGCAACGTTCCCGTTTGGGACCGCGGGCCTTATGTGGACAAAGCTAAAAGAGCTATAGACCTTTCAAAAGAGGTTGCAAAGAGGCTTGGCATGATGGAAACAGGAGTGGCTCCCGTAAGAATAACCATAGAGTCGATCCCTAAGATGCCCGACCTTCCTCTTCAGACATAGATAATATCATCCTCTATGCTATAATTTCCGTATAATGAAAGTAAAATTGTACGATACCACTCTGCGGGATGGGGCCCAGACAGAAGGGATCTCTTTTTCCGTGGAGGACAAACTGAAGATAGCCAGGCTTCTGGATTCCGCCGGCATACACTATATAGAGGGCGGATGGCCCGGTTCTAACCCCAAAGACATAGAATTTTTCACAAGAATAAAGGAAGTGCCTCTTGAGCAGGCTGTAATAACTGCTTTCAGCAGCACAAGAAGAGCATCCGTGCCGGTCGATAAGGACGAGAACATAAAGACGCTGGTGGAAGCCGGAACAAAGGCTGTCACGATATTCGGAAAAAGCTGGGATTTTCATGTGGCTTACGCGCTCAAGACCACGCTTGAAGAGAATCTGGCGATGATATTCGATACCGTGGATTTCTTGAGATCAAAAGGGATTGAGGTCATATACGATGCGGAACATTTTTTTGACGGCTATAAAGCCAATCCTGATTATGCCATTAAGACGCTGAAAGAGGCCGAAAGGGCCGGCGCCGACGTGCTTTGTCTTTGTGATACCAACGGCGGATGCATACCTTCGGAAATAGCAAAGATAGTGGGGGAGATAAGATCCAAGGTGAACGTTCCGATAGGAATACATGCCCACAACGACAGCGACTGTGCAGTAGCTAATTCACTGGCGGCTGTCGAACAGGGCGCGACGCAGGTCCAAGGGACGGTGAACGGTTATGGAGAACGCTGCGGGAACGCCAATCTCTTTTCCATAATGCCCGCTTTAAAACTTAAGATGAACATAGACTGCGTTTCTGATGAGAACCTGAAGAAAATATCCGATATTTCCAGGCACATAAGCGAGATAGCCAATCTGCCTCTGCCGTCGGGGCAGCCATATGTAGGGCGCAGCGCTTTTACACACAAAGGCGGGATACACGTAAGCGCTGTCATGAAAAATCCGCAGACCTACGAACATATGGCGCCTGAAGCGGTCGGCAATGACAGAAGGGTCACGGTATCCGAGCTTTCAGGCGTGAGCAACCTCATGTTCAAGGCCAGGGCTTTCGGCGTGGACATGAAAAAAGATTCCCCGCATCTTAAGCCTTTGCTGGCAAAACTGAAACAGCTTGAACATGAAGGCTATCAGTTCGAAGAAGGGGAAGCTTCGTTTGAAATGCTTGTAAAAAGAGCGATGGGGCTTTTTAAGCTTCCGTTCGAGTGGAGGAAGTTCGAGGTGCGCACGGTAAAAGACAAGACAAAAAAGACCTCTGTGGAGGCCAAAGTCGAGGTCAGGATAGGCAGGAAAGTGCTCAGGGCCAAAGGGTCCGGCAACGGTCCCGTGAACGCCCTTGACGAAGCGGTAAGGGGTGCCCTGGCAAAAAAATTCCCGGCAATAGAAGAGATAAAGCTTGTCGACTACAAGGTCCGCGTTATCAACAGCAAGGACGGTACCGGAGCAAAAGTAAGAGTGCTTATAGAATCAAAGGATGAATCTAACGAATGGGGAACGGTAGGCGTGTCGACCAACGTGATAGAAGCCAGCTGGATCGCTCTTGTCGACAGCATAGAATACAAATTGATGCTGGAAGGGTCTAAAAAATGAACAAAGTCCTGCCGGAAGGATCGAAGGTCAATACTAAAGGGCATCTCGAAATAGCCGGGGCGGATACGGTAGAACTTGCGAAAAAGTTCTCCACACCTTTATATGTTGTTGATGAGAACAGCGTCAGAAAAGCCTGCAGGGCTTACAAAAAAGCTTTCTCGGGTTACAGGGCTTTCCAGCCGATATTCGCCAGCAAAGCGCTCAGTGTCAAGGCGATACTTTCGATAATGAAGGAAGAAGGCGTCGGCGCGGATATTTCCACCTCCGGCGAGCTTCTCACGGCCGTTAAGGCCGGAATGGACCCTAAAAAGATATATTTTCACGGTAACAACAAACTTCCGGAAGAGATCGTATATGCTCTCAGATCCGGCATACATTGTTTTGTCGTTGATAATCTTGACGAACTGGCTCTTTTGGACAAACTTACCGATAAGCTCAATATAAGGGCCGGCGTGATGTTCCGGGTTAATCCCGGTATAGAGGCCCATACCCATGATTTTATAAAGACAGGCGCAGTGGATTCAAAGTTCGGGATAGCCGGGTCGCAGATAAAGAACGCAGTCTCTCTGGCGCTCTCGTGCGGGCATTTGGATTTTCTCGGCCTGCACGCCCATATCGGTTCTCAGATATTCGACGTAAAACCTTTTGCCGCTGAGGTTGAAGTCCTTGCAAAGATCATGGCCGCCGTAAAAAAGGAATTGGGTATTGACTGCGCGGAACTGAATATCGGCGGAGGAGTGGGCATCGCTTACTCCAAAAAAGATGTTCCTCCGGACCTTAAAAAGTATGCGGGTGCGGTTATAGGATCGCTAAAAAAATGCTGTAAAAAATACGGATTAAAAGAGCCCAAGCTTATAGTAGAACCCGGAAGGTCCCTCGTGGGTTCTTCCGGCGTGACCTTGTACAGAGTCGGTACCGTAAAAAGGATACCGGGCATAAGGAATTACGCGGTGGTGGACGGCGGAATGACCGATAACCCAAGGTATATACTCTATCAGGCGAAATACGAAATATTCGCGGCAAGCAGGATGAAAGCAAAAAACTCGGATATTTTCACTGTAGCCGGTAGGGCCTGCGAGTCCGGGGATGTTGTGGCAAAAGATGTGAAGCTCCCAAGGATAGAGCGCGGGGATATAATTGCCGTGGCTTCCACGGGGGCGTACAATTACTCCATGGCAAGCAATTACAACAGAATGCCGCGTCCCGCCATGGTGCTGGTAAAGAAGGGCAAAGCCCGCCTGATAGTCAGAAGAGAAACAAAAGAAGATATAGTGAGGAACGATCTGTGAACTTGCCGTTCGGTATAAGCTGGATAGATATGATCGATATTGCCATTGTGGCCCTGCTTTTGTACCAGATATTCATGTGGTTCAAGGGCACCGCCGGCATGCAGCTTCTTAAAGGCCTGCTCATACTTTTCTTTGTTTATATAACATCCCAGCAGCTCGGCCTGAAAACGCTCAACTGGCTCATGGACAGGTTCGTCACTGTAATACTCGTCATTATTGTTATTGTGTTCCAGCCGGAACTTCGCAGAGCGCTTGAGCGTTTAGGAAGAGGAAAGATATTCTCGCGTCTGGGGTTCGGTTTCTCCTTTGTTCAGAAAAATTCCGCCATAGTCAGGCAGTTGATAGACGCGGTAGAAAAATGTTCCGAGGAAAAGATAGGTGGGTTGATCGTGCTTGAAAGAAGCACGGGGCTTAACGAGTTCCTCGAGTCCGGCGTAAAAATAGACGCGCCAGTTTCCGAAGAGCTGCTCATAACCATACTTACAAAAGGGACCCCTCTTCATGACGGCGCCATAATAATACAAGGGGACAGGATCCTGGCGGCGGGATGCCTTTTGCCCCTTTCAGAGAGCAAATTCATAGACCGCAGGCTTGGCACCAGACATCGCGCGGCGATAGGCATGAGCGAACAATCCGATGCTCTTGTGATAGCCGTGTCCGAGCAGAACGGGGCTATTTCGGTCGCCGAGAACGGGTGCCTGAACAGCTTCTTGACAAAAGAGCAGCTTGAAGAACGGCTTTTCGATATGTACAAACCTGAAGAGAAAAAAATAAAATTCCCGTTCCATCTTCGGAAGAAAAAGGAATGTCCAAAGTAACTGTATCTTCTTTAAAACAAAAGAAATCCGAGAACAGAAAAATAACCTGCTTGACCGCCTATGATGCGACAACGGCATCCCTTATTGATTCCGCCGGGATTGACATCGTTCTTGTCGGAGATTCCCTGGGAAGTGCGGTCCTCGGTTATGAAAATACGTTGCCCGTGACATTCGGGGATATGCTCCATCATTTAAAAGCTGTCAGAAGGGGAGTGAAAAACGCGCTTCTTGTTTGCGATATGCCTTTGTCTTCATTTTCGTCGCGCGATTCCGCGGTGAATGATGCTTTGAACCTCGTAAGCTCGGGTGCGGAAGCCGTTAAGATAGAAGGCATGGAACATCTGGATGTCATAAAAGACCTTGTCAAGAGAGGCGTCCGGGTAATGGGGCATCTGGGTTTCACTCCACAGTCTGACGATCATCCATCCTTAAAAGGAAAAGACCCTGACGGATCCTTGAGGTTGATCGATAATGCCTTGTCTTTGTGCGAAGCAGGGACGTTCTCTATCGTGCTTGAGCTTGTGGAAAAAAATACGGCTCAAAAATTGAGCAAAAGCGTACCGGTTCCGACCATCGGCATAGGTTCCGGGCCTTACTGTGACGGTCAGGTGCTGGTTGTTAATGATGTGATCGGGCTTACCCTGGGCAGGGTGCCTAAATTAGCTAAACAGTATGCCGATGTTAAATCGGTAATATTTTCGGCCGTAAATAAATACAAAGAAGAAGTAGAAAATCTGGATTATCCGCAGGCTTGACCGCCGATTATCTTCAGGTCCTTACTCTGTCCATGGCGAAAGCAAAATCCCTTACGAACCTTTTGAGATATTTTTTTGCTTTTTCTGTTTCAAAGGAGTAATACATGAATTTTCCGCTTTTGCGGGATGATATGAAGCCGATGCTTTTGAGGAGTGACAGGTGATATGAAATAGTCGGTTGCGACGCGTAAAAATGGCTGTTTATTTCCTGTACGCTCATCTCTTTTTTTGCCAGAAGTTCGAGTATCTTCATCCTTTCCTCGTTGCCGAGGACCTCGAGATATTTCAGGTATTTTTCCCTGATAAGTTCCATTTACATTTTCTCCGAACTTAGCTTATCGGTCGTTTCTTTTATTACCGATGCCGTCTCCGAAGGCGTGAGAGAGTCTATCTTTTTGTCGGCTTCATCGGGAGGCATCTTCGACAGACTTTCAAAGTCTTTTTTGTCGACTTTCAGCTGTATCTTGTTGAGTATATCGTCAAATCTTTTGTGCTCATGTTCGGCTTCTTTGACTGTTTTTTTCTTTTCGAAGTAATCTATCAGGAATTTTTCCTTGGGAACATGGATGTCGTCTGCCATGTTTTTTGATCTCCTTCTATGTACTTTTATCGTTCCGCACGACTTTAAACTTGCATCAAACTCATTGACTAATGTAAAATTGATTTAGAGTGCCCCCGTAGCTCAGATGGATAGAGCGACGGTTTCCTAAACCGCAGGCCGCGTGTTCGAATCACGCCGGGGGCATGTTTAAGGAGCAAGTTTGATCTTATATGTCGCGAGCACCTGAAAAGAACGTCAATGTCGTCCTGATCGGTTTTATGGCCACCGGCAAGACCGCCGTGGGACGTGCGCTCGCGAAAAAACTCAAAAAAAAGTATGTTTCCACGGATACTCTTGTGGAAAAAATGTCCGGCACTAAGATCAGCACGATATTCAAGAAAAAAGGAGAACCCTATTTCCGAAGTCTTGAAACCTCGGTGCTTAAATCTCTGAAGAACAAGAAGAAAGTGGTTTTGTCTTGCGGAGGCGGGATAGTCATAAAACCGGTGAACAGGTCATTGCTGCGCAAGCTCGGTACGGTCATATGGCTCAAAGCTTCGCCTGAAAAGATAAACGGGCGTCTGGGGCAGCTGAAACAAAGGCCTCTGCTGAATATAAAGGGCAGATCACAGAGAATAAAAAAGATCAAAGAAATGCTTGCCTCAAGAAAACCTCTTTATGAAAAGAGTGCCAATATTGCGATAGATACCGATACTCTAAGCATCCCGCGGGTGGTTAGTAAAATAGCTTCTATGCTATAATCCTTATAAGTATGAAAAAGCTCCGTCTGGCTCTTAAATACTGTACAAGTGACATCATAATAGGGCAGGAGATACTTTCAAAACTCGGCAAATACCTTGCCGATGCAAAACTTCCCCGGCGCGTTGTTGTGATATCGGATCTGAACGTATCCCGCATATACGGTCCTGTGGTGAAGCATTCTCTCAGATCGGCCGGTTTCAGGTCGGATATAATCGCGGTGCCTTCCGGAGAACGCTCTAAATCGCTCGAAACGGCAAAAAAAATATATAAAAAGCTTCTCGACCTCAAGGTTCACCGTGATTCCGCCGTTATAGCTCTTGGCGGAGGTGTTGTAGGTGACCTTTCGGGGTTCATAGCAGCTACTTATATGAGGGGCACGGACTTTGTCCAGGTCCCGACCACGCTTCTTTCCCAGGTAGATGCCGGTATAGGGGGAAAGACCGGCGTCAATCTTGAGGAAGCTAAGAATATCGTCGGCGCTTTTTACCAGCCAAGGCTTGTTTTTTCGGATATGGCTGCGCTTATCACGCTCCCGGCTTCGGAGATACGCAACGGCCTTGCCGAAGTGATCAAATATGGCGTTATAAAAGATCCTTCTCTTTTTGCTTTTCTGGAAAAGCAGGTGCTCGGCATAAAGAACCCAAAGCTTACCGACCCGGGCGAGTTCAAAAAACTTTTGGGAGTATGGGAGGCCCTTGTTTTCGCTTCGGCCAGGATAAAAGCCGCTGTGGTATCGCTGGATGAAAAAGAAACAAAAGGTCCGCGCATGATGCTTAATTTCGGCCATACAGTCGGCCATGCCATAGAAGCTCTCAAAGATTATAAGGGGATATCACACGGGCAGGCGGTTGCCTTGGGAATGATCGCAGCTGCGAAAATATCGGTAAAAATGAGGCTTTGTAAGGAGATCGTCCCTCAAAGGATCGAAGCACTTGTTTCCGCGGTGGGCCTCCCGTCAGGCATAAAAGGACTTGATGCCGAAGATATAATAGCCAAGCTGATCCTTGACAAAAAAGTCCGGGACGGGAAAGTATTGTTCGTTCTTCCGAAAGCCGTCGGTTCGATAGTTATACGCAATGATGTTCCGGTAAGGATACTCAGGGAAGTGCTTAGACAAATGGGTGCGAAGTGATCATATGGACGTAAAACATAAAATAGAGCTGCTCAAAAGAGGTGCCGTAGATTTTGTCGGAGAGGAAGAACTGCATGAAAAACTGGCAGCCGGCAAAAAACTAAAGGTAAAATTCGGGGCAGATCCGTCGGCTCCTGACCTTCATCTCGGTCATCTTGTGGTCCTGAGAAAGCTCAAGGCTTTTCAGGACATGGGACATGAAATAGTATTCCTTATAGGGGATTTTACCGGCATGATAGGTGACCCTTCCGGCAAGTCGGAGACGCGGAAACCGCTTACCAGGGAGACTGTCGAGCTCAACGCCCGCACTTATCAGGACCAGATATTCAAGGTCCTTGACCCTAAAAAAACAAAAGTGGTCTATAACAGCAAATGGCTTTCAAAGATGGACCTTGTTTCGGTGATGAAGCTTATGAGCCAGTATTCCGTTGCCAGGATGCTGGAGAGAGCCGATTTCAAGGAAAGGTTCAAGTCAAATAAAGAGATCAGCATAATAGAATTCCTTTATCCTCTCATGCAGGGTTACGATTCCGTCGAGCTTGAGTCCGATGTTGAGCTCGGGGGCCATGACCAGATATTCAATCTGCTGGTGGGAAGAGAACTGCAGAAGTCTTACGGCAAAGCTCAGCAGACGGTGATCACCATGCCGCTTCTTGAAGGGACCGACGGAAAACTGAAGATGAGCAAGAGCTACGGGAATTACATAGGATTTACCGATACCCCGAAGGACATATACGGCAAGACCATGTCCATACCGGATGACCTTATGGTCAAATACTATACTCTTCTTACCGACCTATCCGACAAAGAACTGAAGGTCATGGAAAAAGCCATAAAAAGCGGAGAGCTGCATCCCAAAAAGGCAAAAAGCGATCTTGCGAAGATATTAGTGTCCCTGTTCTATGGTAGCGATGCAGCCGATAAGGCCGAAAATGAATTTGACGCGGTTTTCAAGGATAACAAACTTCCTCAGGATATCCCTCTGGTAAAAGTGAGCAAAAACCATTTATCTGACGGAAAAATGTCCGTTTCAAAACTGATACACATATCAGGACTGCTTGATTCGGTGGGAGAGGCAAAGCGCATGATAAAAGGCGGAGGGGTAAAGATGGACGGGAAAAAGATAACTGACGAGAACCTTCTTGTTGATCTCGGTTCTGAAAAGCTGTTGAGCGTAGGAAAACGCAAATACGCGAGAGTCATATGCGGATAGGCATAGGCTGGGACGTGCACAAACTTGTCAGGGGCAGAAAACTTATCCTTGGAGGGGTGAATATACCTTTCAGAAAAGGTCTGGCAGGCTATTCGGACGCGGATGTACTTACCCATGCCGTCATAGATTCTTTGTTGGGGGCAGCTGCCGCGGGTGATATAGGCTCTTACTTCCCGACCGGCAACCCGAAGTATAAGAACATTTCAAGCATAAAGCTCCTCGAAAAAGCCGCGGGCATAATAAGAAAGAAGAGATACAAAGTAGTTAACGTGGATTCCACTGTGATAGCCCAGGAACCTCGGCTAACTCCTTATACAGATATAATGGCGCGTACGATAGCCAAAGCACTAAAGATACCGCCCTCGAGCGTTAACGTAAAAGCAAAAACAGAGGACAAACTCGGATACGTCGGCCGCGGAATGGCCATATCGGCCCAGGCTGTTTGCCTCATACAAAGATAAATACAGAGTTCTCCTAATCATGAAAAACCGTTTTTTCTCTTTTATATTCTTTCTGGCATTGTTCGGCTGTTGTTCTGCCGCTGCTGTCGATATACAAACGGTGCGCGTATACGGCAGGACAAACAAAGAAGTTTCCGCACTGATGATAAACGGGAAGATATCTTTAAGATTATATGCTTCCTCTGAGAGCGGGGAAACGGCATTTGAGAGGCTGGAAAAAGCTTCCGGAACCATGAACAACCTCATTAAGTCCGGGTATTCCATAGGCAGCGCGGAGCCCGTATCCACCGAGAAAGGGGCCTCGGTATTTGTCGGCAGCATAGAGGTCCTGTCGGTCGAGCCGGCTGATACAGTTAATACTTACATGCCCCCTTTGCTGATCGCTTATAACTGGTCCAACCGGCTGAGATGGGCTTTCGGGGCGCCTTTGCTTTCGCAAAAGACGATTGACGAGATCATACGTGTCGAGAAGCTCCGAGGCCACAATATCGAGGTAAAAAAGAATAAATGGGGAGACAAAGCGGATATCATAGTTGACGGGAAAGTGGTCATGCGCATTTCTGACGGCGATCCCGACATGTCCGCCTACGATTCAGCCAGGGATATAGCTCTTGCGATGGAAGAAGAGCTGTCGTCAGGGATGACGGGCAACGATGTAAGGCCGTCTATTTCAAAAGGCAATATCTATTCCGTTAGGATCGGGGATTCTGTGCTTTCCGTGATAAGGAAAGAGGAAGAACTGATATACGACAAGAACTACTGGACCATCGCTTTGGATCGCGCCAACAAGATCAGAACAGCCTTGGGGGCATCCCCTTTTTCAGTTGATAGCATAAGATCGGTCAAAACCCAGTACGGCAAGGCTTCCTGGTACGGCGGATTTTTCCACGGCAGGCGCGCGGCGAGCGGGGAAAGGTACGATATGGAAGAGTTTACGGCGGCGCACAAAACGCTCCCGTTCGGCACCGAGGTGCTTGTTACCCGTCTTGACAACTCAAAGAGCGTGCTTGTGAGGGTAACTGACAGGGGACCTTACATAGCCGGCCGAATAATAGACCTGTCGCGGGCTGCGGCCGAAGCCATAGGCATGATAGGACAGGGCGTCGCTAAAGTGCGGATAGACATACTCAACAGGCCTGACAGGTGAAATCCCGCGGTAATTATTACGATAAATACACAGAGTGATATTCGATCAAGGAGGGCCTGAAATGAGCACTATTATGATATGCGCGAGTTCGGTCACTAAAGTGAGACCGGTTCTGACCCCTCAGCAGAAAGAAGCGACCGTTTTTTCCGGACTGCGGTGTTTAGGCATGATAGGGGCAGAGGATCTGGACATAAGCTCTTATTACGATAAGGGGACGGGGTTCACGGAAAAAGGATTGCGCAAGATCGTTTCAAAACTGGCCAGGGAGAATAATTTCGCCGATCCGGGCAGATTGAACCTTTTTGTTGAACTTGTTAAAAGTGATATAGCGGGAAAATTGAGGAGCGGCGAGATAGCAAAAAGCCCGGATTCTGACCCGAAGAGCATATACAGGACCCCTGCTGCTTCAAGCCTTCCTCTTATATCGGATCCTTTGGCCAGGGATGTAGCTCATGCGAAAATGGCGTATCTGGCTTTGGGCATAATGGGGCATAAGACCTTTTCCGAGCGCTGTAATTCTAACTGGACCTATTACGGTTCTGCCGAACAGGATATGACCGCAAAATTCCAGGATGAGTTTGATGTCGATCTGACAGAAAATGACCAGGTCGGAAGGCTTGGCAAAAAGACGGTCATGGCGATAGCAGAAGCTCTTGAGGCGAATATGCTGCGAGGTTCTCAGGGGGTTTTATAGCATTTATCTATGCATTTTTTTGCCGGGATGATACGATATAGAGTCATAGGCCCGGAACAAATGATATAAGGAGAAAGTCAAATGGTCAACTCAATAAACGGTGCGGGGAATACATCGTCTGCATTCAGGGTCGCGGATGCTTCTCACAGAAAAGCTCCGGAAGCGGCAGGGGCAAGACCGGAAGCGGTTAGCACAAGGATGTCCGGGGTCAGCGGTTATGCATTGATACAGGCAGTAACCACCGCATTCGGATACAGAGAACCAGGACTGGTCTCCAAAACCGACTTGGAATCACCTGTCGCGTTACTTGGGCTTCCTTCAGCTGCTCAGCCCGTGATCGATTTTGATCCAAAGGCGGCCAAACAAAGGGAAGCTCTTGAAGCAAGGCTCAACAAAGAAGTCTGGAGCCAACTGGTACAACAGGGATATATAGATGAGAACGGAAGGATCCAGGACAAGTTCAGGACCACTTCCGAACAGGATTTCACCCTGAATTTCAGCGAGGGCGAAAAGTCCCGCATGCCGCAGGCAAAGCAAGAGATCTATGAAACCCTTATAAGATCGGATGAGGGAGCGATAGGATCCAGGATAGATTCTGGATATGTGATGGAAAAGACGGAAGCGGGATTCGGAAAGCTTTCTTGTACGAGCGTAATCCTGCTGCTGGACTCTTTAAAGTCTCTCGGTTACGTTTCAAGTTCTTCCCCGGAAGCCACGGAAAAAGCCACCCGCCAGAAACTGATACAAGGTTTGGCAAAATTCCAGGCGGATAAGGCCATAGATGTCGAGGCCGGATGGGAAGGCAACAGGGTCGGACCAGCTACTATAAATGCTCTTGTGCAAGCTCTCAAGACGTTGGAATGAATAGAGTTCGTTTTAAAGCCCTCCTTATTGTAAGGAGGGCTTTTTTTTATGCTATATTTACAGTATAAATGCCAAAACTGGGCGTCAATATAGACCACATAGCCACGCTAAGACAGGCCAGAAAAGAGGGATTTCCTTCTCCCGTAGAGGCCGCAAAAATATGTATGAGTGCCGGAGCCGCCGGGATAGTGGCGCATCTTCGCGAAGACCGCAGACATATACAGGATAAGGACATAGTCGAGATACGCAAAGCCGTCAAAAGGTTCGATATGGAAATGGCGGCCACTCCGGAAATGCAGCGCATTGCCCTGAAAGTGAGGCCCGATATTATAACCCTTGTTCCGGAAAAACGCACAGAGATCACTACTGAAGGCGGCCTCGACGTAAAGAAACAATCCGAATACCTTAAACGCTACATTAAGAAGCTGCAGGACAAAGGCATTCCGGTAAGCCTGTTCATAGATCCCGAACCGAAACAGATAGAAGCCGCTGCCGGTACAGGATGCGAGTATGTGGAGATACATACCGGCAGATATGCCAATGCGAAGACCGCCAAAGCGGCCAAAAGGGAACTCTCCAAAATAAGACGCTCGGTATCGCTTGCCGGGAAATCGGGGCTTAAAGTGAATGCCGGACACGGACTTACTTTGAATAACGTAAAAGCTGTAGCCGCAATAGGCGGCATAGAGGAATTCAATATAGGTTTTTCGATCATTGCTGACGCGGTATTCCGCGGGCTGGCCGGATCGGTTAAGGCCATGAAAAGGGAGATATCCTGAAATGGCTGCGGCAAAACGGGCAAAGAAGAAAAAGTCTGTTAAAGCGGAGCTTGCCGAATGCAAAAAAAAGCTTGCGCGGCTTGAACTTGAGCGTGCCAACAAACTCGCGGCGCTTGCCGGTGTAAGCCGCACCGTGGCTTCTGACATGTATATCGAAGAGATCCTTTCTCTGCTTATGAGATTGACCGCCGACCTTATGAACTCAAAAATATGTTCGCTTATGCTGTACGACGAAGAAAAACAGGAGCTTGTTCTGAGAGCTTCTCAGTCACTGAGCAAGGATTATCTTGAAAAAGGCAATATCAAGGTCGGAGAAAGCGTCAGCGGAAAAGTGGTGAAGACCAGGAAACCGATAGTGGTAGAGAACGTAAGACGCGATAAACTTTACAATTTCCCCGATATCGCGAAAAAAGAGGGCTTGTATTCGCTGTTGTCGGTGCCGCTCCTTTTCAAAGGGAAGGTGATAGGGGTCCTTAACAGCTACAAAGACCATGTGCACCGTTTTTCGGAAGAGGAAATAAATCTCCTGAGTTCGGTTGCCAACCAGGCAGCGGTCGCGATACAGAACACTTCGCTTCTGGCTGACAAAAAAGACCTCGAAGAAAAGCTCGAAGCAAGAAAGGTCATCGAGAAGGCCAAAGGGATACTTATGAAGCTTCTGGCCATAGACGAGGATTCCGCTTATAAACTGCTGCAGAGACAAAGCATGGACAAACGGAAGTCCATGAAAGAGATCGCAAATGCTATAATAATATCGAAAGAGCTCGAGAAAAAGTAGACTAGAAAAGAACCGATGAACAAAATCCTTTTGAAAAGAACTCTTGCCCCTCAAGTAAGCCTCATAGAAGTAGACGCTCCCGATATAGCAAAAAAAGCCCTTGCCGGACAGTTCGTCGTTCTCAGGATAGATCAAAACGGGGAAAGGATCCCTCTTACTATCGCCGATTCCAACCCTTCAAAAGGGACGATCACCATAGTATTCCAGAAGATAGGCGCCAGTACAAGGCTTTTGGACAGATTGAACCAGGGAGACTCGATACTGGACCTTCTCGGTCCGCTGGGACATCCGGCGCATATAGAGAATATGGGGACTGTTGTCTGCATAGGCGGCGGGGTCGGCATCGCGGAAATATATCCCGTGGCAAAAGCTTACAAGAACGCCGGGAACAGGGTCATATCGGTACTCGGTGCCAGGAACAAGGACCTTATAATCTTTGCCGATGAAATAAGCAGAGTGAGCGATGAATGCCATATCACCACCGATGACGGCTCTCTCGGGAAAAAAGGGCTGGTCTCCGACGTTCTTAAAGAAATAATGGGCAAGGAAAAAGTTTCTCTGGTATCTGCAGTCGGTCCCACCATAATGATGAAGGTCATATCCGACCTGACAAAGCCCTACAATATAAAGACCTATGTGAGCTTGAATCCCATAATGCTTGACGCCACCGGTATGTGCGGAGTGTGCAGGGTAACGGTAGGCGGAAAAGTCAAGTTCGCCTGCGTGGACGGGCCGGAATTTGACGGACATGAAGTTGATTTTGCCGAGCTTATGAGCAGGCAGAAGCTCTATATTGACGAGGAAAAAAGATCAGTTGAACGGCATTGTTCGGACGAAAATCCAAACTGCAGGTGTAAAGGATGAGGAATAAACCGCGTCTGAGGGACCCTAAAGAGCGTGCCGGGGACTTTAACGAAGTATCTATGGGATACAGCCCGGAGCAGGCCAAAGAGGAAGCGTCCCGATGCATACAGTGCAAAAATCCTCAGTGCGTCAAAGGCTGTCCCGTTAACATTAACATTCCTGCCTTCATCAAACTTATAGCAGAAGGCGATCCCGCGGCCGCTCTTGACAAGATAAAAGAGAAAAACAATCTCCCTGCCGTTTGCGGCAGAGTGTGTCCCCAGGAAGACCAGTGCGAAAAGATGTGCATCCTTGGAAGAAAAGGGGAGCCGATAGCGATTGGATACCTTGAAAGATACGCGTCGGACTACGGGAATAAGAACTCTCAAAGCCGGAATACAAAACAAAGCTCGCTTGACAAGAAAGTGGCCGTGGTAGGGGCAGGGCCGGCAGGCCTCACCTGCGCGGCTGACTTGGCTAAAGACGGATTTTCTGTCACACTTTTTGAATCCCTTCACGGACCGGGAGGAGTGCTTTCCTACGGGATCCCCGAGTTCCGTTTACCAAAAAAAATAGTGAATGATGAGGTTGAGTATATCAGATCGCTCGGTGTTGATATAAGATACAACATGATGATAGGCGGGATATTTACCGTAAAGGAGCTTTTTGCGCAGGGGTATAAGGCTATATTCCTGGGGTCGGGGGCCGGGCTCCCGAAATTCATGGGGATCCCAGGCGAGAACCTTAACGGAGTATACAGTGCCAATGAATTCCTTACGCGCGTTAACCTTATGAAAGCCTACCGTTTTCCGGAGTTCATGACTCCTGTCAGGATAGGCAAAAAAGTGGCCGTTGTCGGCGGAGGCAATGTTGCAATGGACAGTGCCAGAAGCGCTCTGCGCCTAGGTGCTGAAAAGGTCTGCATAGTATATCGCAGGTCCAAAGAAGAAATGCCTGCCCGCATAGAGGAAGCAGAGAATGCGCTGGAAGAAGGCATAGAATTCAGGCTTTTAACCTCTCCTACAAAGATAATAGGGGATGAAAAGGGCTGGGTAAGGTCCATGGAGTGCATAAAAATGGAGCTTGGCGAAAAGGATGAATCCGGCCGCAGGAAATTCATTCCGCTAAAAGGTTCTGAGTATGTAATGGAGATAGATACCGTGATCATGGCCATCGGTCAAAGCCCGAACCCTCTGATCGGCAACTCATGTTCCGAACTAAAGAGAGAAAAATGGGGCGGTGTGATAGCCGATCCCGAGACCGGACAGACATCTATCCCTGGTGTTTTTGCCGGAGGGGACATAGTTACGGGGGCCGCCACGGTCATTTCCGCCATGGGAGCCGGCAAAAAAGCCGCCGAAGCCATAAGAAAGCATCTCGGATAATGAAAAAAACAGCAAATATGGTAGATAAGCCGGAAGAAGCCTGCGGAGTTTACGGTATATTCAATACCGATAAAAGACAGGTTTCTAAATACATATATTACGGTCTGTATGCGCTGCAGCACCGCGGTCAGGAAAGCGCCGGGATAGTCACCACAGATGGCGTAAACTTTCGCTCGTATGTGAACATGGGGTTGGTTCCGGTTGTATTCAACAGTGAAGAAATATTTAAAAGTCTTAAGGGGAGCATAGGCATAGGGCATACCCGCTATTCCACTTGCGGCAGCAGCGATCTTTCCAACGCCCAGCCCATAATATCCAACACGCCTTTCGGGACCATTGCCCTCGCTCATAACGGAAACCTTACCAATACCGCAGATCTGAGAAAGATACTTAAGAAAAAAGGGTATGCTTTTAAGGGCAATAGCGATTCCGAAGTGATAGGCGCATTGATAAGTTTTTCAAGGCAAAAGAACCTGGAAGCCGCCTTGAGGTCGGTACTCAAAAAGATAAGAGGCGGTTTCGCTCTCGTTATAATGACCAATGATAAGCTTATCGCCCTCAGGGACCCCAACGGGATACGTCCTCTCTGCATAGGACGCTTTGATTCTTCTTATGTGGTATCTTCCGAAACATGCGGGCTCGATATACTCGGCGGACGTTTCATAAAAGAGGTTTTGCCTGGCGAGATGGTGATAATAGACAAAAAAGGCATGCGTTCCATGAACTACAGGAAGCCGAAAAGCACTTCTCTGTGCATTTTTGAATTCATATATTTTGCCAGGCCGGACAGCATTATGGGCGGGCGGAACCTTTATCACGCACGCGTTGATATGGGGCGCATGCTCGCTAAAGAACATCCTGTAAAGGCCGACTACGTGATACCCGTTCCGGACTCCGGCACCCCGGCCGCTATCGGCTATGCTTCAAAATCAAAGATCCCGTTCAGCGATGTTCTTGTGAAGAACCGTTATGTGGGCCGCACCTTCATCCAGCCGACGCAGGATATAAGGGAGCTGGGCGTAAAACTCAAGCTCAATCCGATAAAACAGGTGATAAACGGGAAGGACATCGTACTTGTAGATGATTCCATAGTGCGCGGCACCACCAGCCGTCAGATCGTGAAAATGCTCAAAGATTGCGGTGCGCGCAAGGTCCATATGCGGGTTGCCAGCCCCCCTATAATAGGTCCGTGCACGTTCGGCATCGATACCGCTTCTAAAAAAGAACTTATCGCTTCACGAATGTCGGTCGAAGAGATAAGGAAATATCTGGGGGCGGACTCTCTCGGATATATCAGCCTGGAAGGTTTGCAAAAAGCCATATCCCTGCCCGATAATCCGCTCTGTATAGGCTGCCTCAATCTGAAATATCCTTCAGCCTGATCTTTTTTTGTTTTTTCTTCCACAAGAATTTTCGATTTTCATACGAGTAATAATATGAGGTATTGAATAATGGGGCTTGTCGGCGGGGGTATACCGGTAGGATTGAGTAATATGGGAGAGGGAAAGCTTGATGTTGCCAACCACTCGAGTAATCCCCAGACAAATGCTGCTGCTTACACCATACAAACCGGTTCAGAAGTCGGTGGCGGTGTGGGAGCCGCGATCGGTGCACTGGCCGGCTCATTTCTCGGGCCCGGAGGGGCTGCGGTAGGAGGTATTGTCGGCGGGTTGATCGGTTCTAATGTTGGCGAAGCCATAGGTCATGAAAAAGTAGCAAAAAATACAAGCGACAGCTATGCTGACCATGTACAGGAAAGTCTTGACGGTAACGGCACGTATTCCACTATATTAGGCGGCGGCGGGGGTGCTTTAGGTGCGGTAATAGGCAGTGCTCTCGGTCCGGTAGGCACCGTGATCGGAGCTGCGGTGGGTGGCGGTCTGGGCGGAGGTATTGGCGCCAATTTCGGGTGCGGACTGATCGCTGAAATTAAAGACGACTGCCATCTTTTCTGATGTGTATAGGTAAGTTCTCATATACAAGTTTTCTCTATCATAGTCCGATTAGTATTTAGGTTGCAGGATATTCAACAAGGAGGAAAAAACAATGGCCGTTCAAGGGGTTAACCCCGGATTGTCAAAGCTTGAAAAAGGCGATACTTTTGCAGACGGATTCAAAAAAGGTATGGCAGACAAAGATTATAAAGGTTCCAGGGCAAGTCTAGAGAAAGCTCTATCAAACCAGCAGTCCGTACAAAAGAAAGCCTGATAAACTAACGGGAGGTGAAAGAAATGGGAGCAATAGGAGCGGCAGGAATGGCGGCCGGAGGTGCGGCAGCGGCACCGGCAACACAAAGCAGCGGAGCCGATGAGATCGGGACCGGAGTCGGAGTAGCTGCGGGAGCGGCTGCGGGAGCGGCGATAGGTTCTGCGGTGCCTGTGGTTGGGACTATTGCTGGCGGTATAGTAGGTGGGATAGCCGGCGGGCTGATAGGTAACGGAGTCGGAACGAATATAGCTAATGCCCAGTAATCCAATTGTTTAAAAAGCAGCTTCTTTTTAAAAACGCGCGGTTTGAAATCGCGCGTTTTTTTATGATATTATTGATGCGTTAAGAAAGGCTCCGTAAAAAGGAGAACAAAAATGGCTCTTGACGCGTCAAAAAAGGACATTCTTTCTAAGGTAAAGTCGGACAACATAAGGTTCGTGCATCTCCAGTTCACGGATATATTGGGCATATTAAAAAGCGTCGCGGTGCCTGTCGAGAGGCTCGAGGACATACTTGAAAAAGGCATCTGGTTCGACGGATCATCAATAGAAGGTTTCGCCAGAATATCCGAAAGCGACATGTTCCTTCAGCCGGATACCGCCACTTACAGAGTGATCCCCTGGAAGTCCCAGGAATACCGCGTTGCCCGTTTTATATGCGATGTCTTCACTCCCGACGGCAATCCTTATCCGGGTGATCCCAGGGGGATACTCAAAAAAGCAGTTGCCGAGGCAAAAAAAGAAGGATTTAACTATTTTACCGGTCCGGAAGTGGAGTTTTTCCTTCTCAAGAAAGACGGAGAAAAGATAACGACCATACCGCATGATGTGGGCGGTTATTTTGATTATTCCCCTCTGGACCTTGCGTCAGAAATAAGGCGTGACATAATAATAGCCCTTGAAGCTCTGGGCATGACGGTAGAGATGAGCCATCACGAAGTGGGCCCCGGCCAGCATGAGATAGACGTTAAATACGGCGATGCCGTTTCTTCGGCGGATAACGTTGTAACACTGAAGTACACCATCAAAGCAATAGCCCAAAAATACGGCCTTCACGCCACCTGCATGCCAAAACCCATTTTCGGCGTTAACGGGTCCGGAATGCACGTACACCAGAGCCTTTTTGACGACAAAGGGAATAACGCATTCTATGATGCCGGAGATAAATACAAACTTTCCAAGGTCGCTTACAGTTTTATAGCCGGACAGCTCAAACATGCGCGGGCCATGAGCGCCGTGCTGGCCCCGACGGTCAATTCTTATAAGCGCCTTGTGCCTGGTTACGAAGCTCCTGTTTACGTATGCTGGGGGCAGGTGAACCGCTCCGCGCTCATCAGGATACCGAGATTCTCTCCAGGCAGAGAGCTTGCCACAAGGGCTGAGCTCAGATGTCCCGACCCGAGTTGCAATCCTTATCTTGCGTTCGCGGTCATGCTCAAAGCAGGTCTTGACGGTGTGAAAGCGGATCTTACGCCTCCCAAACCAACCGAAGAGGATGTTTACGAGTTCGACGAAAAAGAACTTGTTGCCCGGAACATATCTACTTTGCCGGCGTCCCTAAGGGAAGCTTTGGATGAGGCTTCAAAAAGCGATGTGGTAAAAAGCGCTTTAGGCTCCCACACTTACGAAAAGTTCATGGGCGCAAAGTCCTCAGAATGGGACGATTACAGGATAAAGGTCACTCCATGGGAGATAGACCGGTATCTCGAGATCATATAAACACCGGGGAGGGGGCGCCATGAGGATAGCCATAGCTTCAGATCACGCGGGACTTGAGCTTAAAGAAGAGATCAAAAGTTTTTTAAAGGAAAGATCGCATTCCGTACGGGACCTCGGCCCTTTCAGCGAAGCGTCCGTGGATTATCCGGATTTTGCCAAAAAAGTCGCGCGACTTGTATCTTCAAAAAAATTCCCTAAAGGGATACTTGTCTGCGGAAGCGGGATAGGCATGAGCATAGCGGCCAACAGGTCAAAAGGCGTGCGCGCCGCCGCCTGCGAAAGTTTGTACACGGCCAAAATGAGCCGTATGCACAACGATTCCAACATACTCTGCATAGGAGCCCGCATCCTTACGGTAAAAAAAGCCCTGGATATAGTGAAAACATGGCTTTTGACCGGATTTGAAGGGGGCCGCCACAAAAGAAGGGTTAAAAAACTGGGTTGATAAAAGCATATGTTATGGCAGCAGGGGTCGGGACCAGGCTTGAACCGCTGACTCTGGCGGTACCGAAGCCGATGGTCCCTGTGTGCAATGTTCCGATAATGGAATACAACATAGAGCTTCTCAAAAAATACGGTCTTGCCGATATAACCGCCAACCTCCATTACTTTCCTGAACAAATAGAAGCCTATTTTAAGGATGGCTCTGATTTTGGGGTGAATATGCGCTATTCTTTCGAGGAAGAGCTTATGGGAACTGCCGGAGGAGTTAAGAAAATGGCCGGACTTTCAGGTCTTTCAGCGGGGGGCAAGGCAGTGGTCTTAAGTGCGGATGTATTGACGGATATTGATCTGTCCGAGCTGTTGAAACTGCATGATAAGAGCGGTTCCAAGGCTACGATAGCGCTTGTGGAAGTGGAAGACACCTCGGAATTCGGCGTGGTCGTTACAGACAGTTCCGGCAGGATAACGGCTTTTCAGGAAAAACCCAGGAACGAAGAGGCTCTGAGCAAATCGATCAATACGGGTGTTTATATACTGGAAAAGGAAGTTATCGATCTTATCCCTCCGGAAACTTTTTATGACTTCGGCAAACAGCTCTTTCCGGTCCTTGTGAGAGAAAAAGTGCCTTTCTACGGTTTTGCCGCGGGGACTTACTGGAAAGACATAGGGAATATCCCAAATTATATTGCCGCGAATTTTGACGTAGCAGATGAGAAGATCGAGAGCTCTTTCCGGCACGGCGCAAAGATAAAGCCCGGGGTTATAGTTGGAAAGGGCTGTCACATAGACGAAAAAGCGGGATTTGAAGGCTCCGTGGTCGTTGGCCGCGGCTGCACCATAGAAAAAGATGCTCTCATAAACGATTCCGTGATATGGCCTGGTACAAGTATCGGAAAAGGCTCTAAGATCGATTCGTGCGTGATAGGATCTTCCTGCGTTATCGAACACGACTGTGTCATCGGAAAGAACTGCGTAATAGCCGGCGGCAACCGCATCAAAAAAGGTTCTGTTATACCGGAAAACACCGTTCTCCCGCCCGCCTGACTTCTTTCCCATCCGCGCAAGTTGTATAACCCTTAATACGATATATATACTGGAATGCCAAATATGATATATGAACCCATAGATCCTGCCTTGGAGCTTCAGATATTTGAGGAAAGGGGGCCTGCAAGGTGCTTTTAGGCAAAAGATTCCCGAACACCGAACCTCAGCCTCTATACGAATGGATACCCACATCCTACGATCTGGATAAAAAGTTCTCCACCTACAGAGGGGAAAA
>CALFCX010000095.1 GCA_937950635.1 uncultured bacterium | reverse complement strand
GATGGTGCGTTTTGACGGCTTTATCGATCCGCACCACCATTTTCTTTGCGAACGGTGCGGAAAGCTTCTGGATATTATGATAAAATGTCCGAACGCGGAGCTCGGATGTGTCGCGGGCCACAAAATAAGACTGGTCCACGGTTATTTTTACGGCACATGCAAAGACTGCTTAAAAAGGGAAAGGAGGAATAAGAAGTGAAGAAATATGAATGTGTTGTTTGCGGATACGTATACGACCCGGCAAAGGGGGATCCCGACGGGGGGATAGCTCCTGGTACCGCATTCGAACAGATACCGGATAATTGGGTCTGCCCTGTTTGCGGCGCCGGTAAAGACCAGTTCCAGCCGGTCGAGTGATCTTAACTATTTGAACAGAAAGGAGAATGGCATGGCGGTTAAGAACAAATTAGAGATCTACAAGTGCGGGGTTTGCGGGAATATGGTGGAGGTGCTCCATGTCGGAGGCGGGGAGCTGGTATGCTGCAACCAGCCTATGAACCTTATTGTCGAGAACACGACCGATGCCGCGAAAGAAAAACATGTCCCGGTGGTAGAAAAAATGTCCGACGGATATAAAGTGAAAATAGGTTCGGTCGCGCATCCTATGGAGGAAAAGCATTATATCGAATGGGTGCAGATAATAGCCGGGAATAGATCATACAGGGAATTTTTAAAGCCCGGAATGGTGCCCGAAGCGGTGTTTAAATTAACTGAAGGGTCGATCACCGCAAGAGAATATTGCAACATACACGGATTGTGGAAGGCATAAAGGATCTTAGGGGCGGCTCATGAGCCGCCCATCCGGAAACGAAAAACAAAATTTACAGGAGAAAAACTAATGGCCAAATCGATAAAAGGGACCAAGACCGAAAAGAACCTGCTGGCGTCATTTGCCGGCGAATCGCAGGCGAGGAACAGATATACGTATTTCGCTTCAGCCGCTAAAAAGGAAGGATATGAGCAGATATCCGCCATATTTCTTGACACAGCCGACAACGAAAAAGAACACGCAAAAAGGTTCTTTAAACTTCTCGAAGGAGGAGATGTGAAAATAGAGGCTTCTTATCCGGCGGGAATTATAGGCACTACTGCCCAAAACCTGGAAGAGGCCGCGAACGGTGAAAAAATGGAGTGGACGGTCTTGTACAAAGAAGCTGCTGACATAGCCGATCAGGAAGGTTTTCCGGAGATAGCCACTCAGTTCCGCGAAATAGCCGAGGTCGAAGCAGAGCACGAAAAAAGGTACAGAAAGCTTCTTGCCAACGTTAAAGAAGGCAAGGTCTTCAAGAAAGACAAACCCGTAAAATGGCACTGCCGCAATTGCGGATATGTTCATGAAGGTCCGGTCGCGCCGGATAAATGCCCGGCATGCGCGCATCCGCAGTCGTATTACGAGCTGCTTTGCGAGAATTATTAGCCCTCACCCCAGCCCCTCTCCCTCTGGGAGAGGGGTGGCCGAAGGCCGAGGTGAGGACTGAGACGTATCCGTATGCAAAAACTTATCCGTTCCGTTAACAAACTAAAAAGAACACCGATAAAAGATATCATCGACCAACGCATCTTGTCTTTCAAAGACCTTGGGAAGCAGGCTGCCGACGAGCTCTTTAAAGAACTATGTTTCTGCATAATGACAGCTAATTTCAGCGCCGAGAGAGGGATCGATATACAAAAAAAAGTAAATGAAGGGTTTTTGACCTCCAGCGAAAAACAAATGGCCAAAAAGCTCAGATCATGCGGCCACAGATTCCCGAATACCAGAGCGAACTATATAGTTGAAGCGAGAAAACATAAAAGAACGCTGGCGGATAATATAAACCTTTTAAAAAACGATGCCGATCTCAGACAATGGATCGCCGATAACATAAAAGGCCTGGGGCTTAAAGAATCGAGCCACTTTTTAAGGAATATAGGCCGCACCGACTGTGCGATCATAGATTTCCATATAGTTGACTTGCTTGTTGAGCACGGCCTGATAAAAGAACCGAAGACCATAACGAAAAAAGTATATCTTGAAATAGAGTCCGTTCTGAAAAAACTTGCCTCAAGGCTCGGCCTGACGCTCGCGGAGCTGGACCTTTATCTTTGGTATCTTGAAACTGGCAAAGTGCTAAAATAGTACTTGATGAACAGACATCTTTATCCGCCGGCCTCCATAGATGTATTTAAGAACTCCGATGAGATAGGCCGCGCGGCTGCAGCCCACATAATAGCCCTTGTAAAGACCGTAAGGGATGCTGTTATAATACTCCCCACGGGAGACACGCCCCGTCCTATGTACAAAGAACTGGTAAAAAAGTTCGAGACGGACAGGACATTGGATCTTTCAGGGGTCGTATTTTTTAATCTCGACGAATATATGGATCTTCCGCAGGACCACCCTTTGAGCTACTCATATTACATGAAAAAGCTTTTTTATGAGAAGCTCGACAGAATAGACGCGTCCAGGGCCCCGCGCCCCGAGAACAGGCATATTCCTTTTGTAAAAGCGGCTCAAAAGCCCGCATCAGCGGTGAAGAACTACAACTCCAATCTGAAAAAAGCCGTCAAGAAGACAGGCCGCGGCAAGGCCGACCTGGCAGTACTCGGGATAGGCGGTGCATATCCGGTAAAAGACTCCAAAGGTAGATATGCCGGGATAAAAGGCGGGCATATAGGTTTTAATGAACCCGGATCTAAAATAACAGATCCTGCCAGGGTCGTGACACTAACAAAAAAGACCAGGCTTGATACGGCGTTCAGGTTCTTGAACCTTCATTATTGCGAGAATATTTACGGTAAAAAGCTGCCTTTTTATGTTCCTTCAAAAGCGCTTACTCTGGGTATATCGGATATACTCAACAGCCGCGAGATACTCCTTCTGGCCAACATGGAAGAGAAAATGCCCGTCATCAAACATCTTTATGAGCGCGCTCCTTCTCCAGACCTTCCAGCCACGTTCCTTAAATATCACGGCAATGTCAGGTGGTTTTTGGACCGTGATGCGGCAAGCGAGCTTCCGCAGGTAAAAACCCCGTGGAAAAACTGCGAGAACCTT
The DNA here is from genome assembly GCA_937950635.1 of uncultured bacterium. Lineage (GTDB taxonomy): Bacteria > Margulisbacteria > WOR-1 > JAKLHX01 > JAKLHX01 > CALFCX01. Next base: position 19,177 of record CALFCX010000095.1, on the reverse strand, counting down.
AAATGGAACAAAGAGCTTGTCAGACAGGCTGTTATAGAGATGCTCAGCAATAATCCCAGGCGCGGAATAAAGGATGCAGACCAGGAGCTGCTCGAAAAGGCAGGATTGCCTTATTCTGAAACTGTAATAGCAGGAGGCCCCAAAGGGATACAAAAAGAGATCTCAGAGTTCCTTAAATATTCATTGAACGGCGAACATAAGGATCTTTTGCCGTCTAACAGCAGGATCCTTGTGTTCTCGCCTCATCCGGATGATGACTCTATAACAATGGCAGCGACGATTAAAAAGCTCAAGGATAACAGGAATGATATCTGGGTGGTTTATATGGTCAGCGGCGAGAATGCGGTAAGGAATGACAGCAGATCGGTCCGGGAAAAATTAAAGAGCCTTATGGCCAGGTCAGGGGAAAAAAGCCTTTCGAAAGACCGGCGCGAGGAATATCTGCGCCTTTCCCGCATAGAGGTAAGGCAGGATGAGGCCCGCAAAGCCGCGAAACTCATGGGACTTCACGAGAACAGGCTGTTCTTCCTGAACCTGCCTTATTATTATCACAGGGGGCTTATCGATATAGATCCTATAGACAGTATTAAGGATGTGGATCCGGTCAGGAAGATAATATTGTCAATAAGGCCGCAGCACGTTTTTTACAGCGCGGAAGCCGATCCGCACGGAGCCCACGGGCTCTGCGCCAGGATAATATCCATGGCTTTTGAAAAACTGCCGCAGTTCTGGAACGAGTCCTTTTGGGGATACAGGGGGGCTTATGAGGAATGGCCTTTGCACAGACCGGAAGGGCTTGTCATAGTGCCTTTTGATAAAAGACATATGGGCCTTAAAATAAAATGCATAAAAGCCCACGCATCACAGCTTGATCCGGTATTCCCCAGCTTTGACCACCGCGAGTTCTGGGAGCGCGCGCGAGACAGGAACCGCGCTACCGGCAGGCTGTTGGAACAAATGGGATATTTAAAAGGCGGGCCTCACTTTGCCGAAGTATTCCGCAGGATATCTTACGCCGAGTTCATTCGGACTCGGTAGGGATATCTCTTTCTTGCAGCTGTTGCAATCTTTCATAAGCGCGCCTGGCTACGGCGTCAGAATCGTCAAAATATGACATTAACCCCTCAGGGTCTTTTACTGAAGCGCCCAGTTCGGTTACATTCCCGGTTTGATCTATGAATCCATATGTTTCCAGATCTTTATCGATCTGGAGTGTATTCTCCGGCAGATCGCTTGCAACTATCGGTTCTCTTGCCTCGGCTTTCCCGCCGGTTATCCTGTTCCAGCCGCTTTTTATCCCTTCCCAGGCTTTTCTGAACGGCCAGGTGGCTATATTAGCGGCTCTATGGAAAAAACCTTTTTTTTCAGCTGCCGGTCCCGCATTGCCATCAACGGTCACGTCCGCGGCTCTTTTTTCCGACCTTCGCGCTGTATTTCGTCTTATCAGTATTTCCCTGTCGGCCGCGTCCATCCTGCCGGATATCCCCAGAAGAGCTCTTCCTTCTTTTGTAGTGGTCGTAGCCCACATTTTAGCCTCTTCTGCGGATATGGCGCCTTCAGCCGCCTTTTTTTTGATATCTTCAGGGGTATCTTTTTTAAAAGCTTTTTCCGGGTACTTTTGTCCTGAAGCTTCGGCAGGTCTTTCATCGGAATGTCCCGGCTGTGCTTCCGGGACCTCCGGAGCTTCTTCTGCCGCCGGTAAACCGCGGGCAGCCCCTACGGATGCTTCCTCTTCGATTCCAGACCCTGCAGATGTTTCCGGTATCACTACAGCCTCTTGCTGAGAATCCGACATTTGTCTAAGCTCCTCGATGCTGTGTCCCCTGCCGTCCGGGCCTGTAAATCTTATATCTCTTTCGGGGAACTGTCTTAGGCCTTCATTAAGAGATATCATTTGTTCTTGTGTAAGCGGCTTGTCCTGGGGCAATGAGCTGACCTGCGAATTAACGAAAGCCGTTACTGCTTCGCTGGAGAACTTAAGACTTTCTAATACTTGGTTTGGCAAAGGCATTTGAGAAGGAACTGCTGAGGTTGGTCCTCCTACTGCAGGTGTTTCAGACATGATATTTCTCCTTTTTTATATTTTGATCGGGAACCTGATTATACATCGTCCGAAAACAGCGTAATCTTGCATAGAAAAATAAGCTCTAAAACATGCCATTCGAATTTGGAATTTGATATTCCTTAGGATTTAGAGCTTAGAGTTTTGAGCTTTTACTCTGCCAGTATGTACGAGAATATAAGCGGAGCCACTATGGTAGCATCGCTCTCGATTATGAAACTGGGCGTTTCTTTTGAAAGCTTGCCCCATGTGATCTTTTCATTAGGTACTGCACCGCTATATGACCCGTAAGATGTGGTGCTGTCGGATATCTGGCAGAAATAGCCCCATTTACGCACGCCTTCTTCGAACAGGTCCTGCTCGATAAGCGGCACAACACAGATCGGGAAGTCTCCCGCGATCCCGCCGCCTATCTGGAAAAAGCCCACAGAATGCTTTTTTGAGGTCTCTTTATACCAGTCGATGAGATAGCTCATGGTCTCAAGACCGGATTTTATGACGGACATATCCTTAAGTTCGCCCCTTTTGTGGTCAGCGACAAGGACATTGCCTATTGTTGAATCTTCCCATCCTCCGACGAAAATAGGGATGTTCTTTTCGCAGGCCGCGATCATCCAGGAGTCTTTTGGGTCTATCTGATAATGCTCTTTTATGACGCCGTCCCTTATGATCGCGTACATCAGTTCATAAGGGAAATATCTTTTTCCTTCTTTTTCCGCTTTTCTCCAATATTTCTGCAATATCCTCTCGATACGTCTCATTGCCTCTTCTTCAGGGATGCAGGTGTCAGTAACGCGGTTCATGTGCCTGTCCAGCAGGGCCTGTTCGTCGTCTTTGGTGAAATATCTGTATCCGGGCACTCTCTCGTAAAAATTATGGGCAACGAGATTAAAAATATCCTCTTCGAGATTGGCCCCTGTGGTAGAGATCGCGCTTATCTTGTCCTGCCTTATCATTTCTGCCAGTGTTAAACCGATCTCTCCCGTGCTCATCGCTCCCGCCATTGCCAGGAACATCTTTCCGCCGTTGTTTATATGTTTTACATATGCCTGCGCAGCGTCTTTTACGACCGCCGCATTGAAATGCCTGTAATTGTGATCTATAAAGTTCTTTATTGCCTTGAATTGTTCTTTCGAGTTCATTATCTTATTTCTCCCGTCGGATGTAATAAATGAATTCTAACCCTTTTATCCTAAGTTGTAAACAAAGGACCGCTATTTTTAGGACTTGAACTTGAAAGCTGCGGCCCTCTTATACTTTGTTCACCTTGTAATCTTCCTCCACGATCTTTTCCATTATTATCCCTATGATAATGAACACCGGCAAAGATATTAACGAGCGTAATATCGAGAACTTTAGTCCCACAAAGCCTATTTCAAAAGCGAGCATAGGGATCTTGATGCAACTGAACGCGCCGAGATAAATAAAGATATTCCTGACGCTCGCACCTTTTTTTGAAAGAATGTATGCCACGGGGAAAGCTCCGTAGAGAGGCCCTGCCTGGAAAGTGGCAAGCACGATCACCCAAAATGTGCCTATAAGTCCGGACTCAGGCCCGATGTGCTTTTCTATCTTTTCTTTGGGGACCCACACGTCGAAAAGCCCTGCCAGTATGAACATGAGCGGCAGGAACGATATCATCTCGACAAAGAACATATAGAAATTGCCGTATATTTTTGTTCCGGGCTCGAACGCGAATACGGATGAGCCTGCCAGGAAAACGGCAAATATAATGGTCCAAAAATAATCTTTCAGCAATTTTTTTGGTTTCATATGAACATCCCCACAAGAATGCCGATCAAAACAGCCCCGATAAAACTGAGTATGTTCCTCGTGACAGCGGCTTTTTTCCCGAAATATTTAATTTCTATGGGAAGAGTAAAAACCCCGACCATCATGAGCGTGGTGATAAACACCGCGAGAACGCTGTAGTTGATCCCTTTGTGCAATAAGATGCCTGCGAGCGGCAGGGCGATAAATCCGGGGATGAGCGCGACGGAGCCGATGACCGCCGCGATGGCGACGCCTAATGCTCCGCTGTGCCTGCCCAGATATCTCAGTATAGTGTCATTCGGAACGAGGTACAGAAATATACTTACTAAGGCGAGTACCGTCAAAAGAGTTGGAAGCATGTTGATGAACATTTTTATGCCGCGCATTGTGCCGTCCAACGTTTTATTCTTGTCCGCCGCCAAGGACAGCAGAAGGCAGACGGCGGAAGTAATAATGAGTATTTGCATTATTTTGTCTGCGGAAATACTACGATCAGGAACATTTTAAACTGTTTTTTCGCATAAACGGCATGCGGTTTCTTCGCGGGCATTACTATTGTCTGTCCTTTTTCCAGGATATACTCTTTGCCGTCGATCGTTATAAGTCCCTCGCCGTCCAAAGCAATGATCATTGCGTCACCGTCGGACTCGTGGGAGCTGATCTCTTCATTCTGGTCGAAAGCGAACAAGGTCAGGCTGACGGCGCCGTTCTGTGCCAGAGTTTTGCTCACGATCTGCCCCTGTTGATAGGTGACCAGTCTGGCCAGTTCAAGTGCGGATTCCGCGTCAATGTTCTTGATGAATTTGTCTTTCATGGCATGTCTCCTTTTTTATATTATATATGCTTAAAAGCCGACACAGAAACGCTGGATATAAAATCCGAAGATCCTCCTGCATCATAAGCGGTTTCTTTGAGAATGCTGATATTATCAAAACCGGCTGATCTTATATATGCCAGATATTCTTCTTTTAGGCAGGCTCCGGAGATGCAAGCCGCATAGGCTTCGGGTGAGTTTTTGATCTCCTTCGGCAGCTCTTTTTTTAGGACTATATCGGAGACCATTATCCTGCCGCCGGGCTTGAGGACCCTGAATGCTTCCTTGAACACTTTTGCTTTGTCTGGGGAGAGATTGATAACGCAGTTCGAGATGATGACATCTATCGAACCCGTATCGACAGGCAATTTTTCTATCTCGCCAAGGCGGAATTCTATGTTGCTGAAATCGCCTTTTAACGCGTTCTCTTTTGCTTTTTTTATCATGTCCGGTGTCATGTCGACTCCGATCACTTTTCCTTTATTGCCGACTTTTTGTGCCGCCAAAAAAGCGTCAAATCCGGCGCCGCTTCCCAGGTCAAGCACCGTTTCCCCTTCTTTAAGTGACGCTATCGCGACAGGATTGCCGCATCCAAAACCCAGGTTCGCTCCGTCAGGGACGGCGTTCATGTCCTCTTTGCCGTATCCGACAGATGCGCTCATCTCTTCAGCGGTCTTGGCAGGGCCGCAGCAGGAACCTCCGGAACAGCCGCAGGATGAGCCTTCGTTCAAAAACTTTGAATAGCTCTCGCGGACCGTACGCTTGATATTTTCTAAGTATTCGTTCATATAAACTATTTGTTCAGAATAGAAAATTAAAAAGATATCCCGTCAATATTATCCCCATCGCTACGGTGCCGAAAAATGTGAAAAGCAGCCGCGGTTTAAGGACCCTCCCCAGGATTAAAAATTCCGGGAGTGATAAGCCTGTGACCGCCATTAAAAAAGCAAGCGATGTCCCGAGCGGGAGTCCTTTTTCCATAAGGGCCTGCGCGACAGGGATCGCGCCGGCGCAGTTGGCGTATACGGGGACTCCGGCCAATACCGCAAATATGACCGCGAACGGATTGTTCCTGCCTGCATATACTGATAAAAGGTCGGAGGGAACATACCCGTGAATGAACGCGCCTACGGCGATCCCTATCATTACATACAGCCATATCCATTTGAAAGTCTCTATGGAATAATTGTATGCGTAAACGACCCTTTCTTTAAATGAATCGTAGCTTGCTATTTGCGGTGCGCAGGAAGATGATACCGAGACCTTGTCATCCACATATTTTTCCAGTTTCAATCTGCCTATTGTAAAACCGGCAAGTGTTGCTATTGTAATGCCGCTTATTATGTATGTCAGCATTATTTTCCATCCGAACATCCCGAGCAGCATTACGATGGCTATCTCATTTATAGTGGGGGATGCCACAAGAAAGGACATCGTTACGCCTAAAGGGATCCCTGCCTGCAACATGCCTAAGAAGATCGGTATAGCCGAACAGGTGCAGAACGGCATGAATATGCCCAATACCGATGCAAGGATGTTGCCGGTGAACTCGCCTTTGCCGCTTATTATTCTTTTTATTTTTTCGGGCGGCAGATAGGTCCTAATCACGGCTACCGCAAAGACCACGGTTATTATAAGAAAGTATATCTTAGGGACATCGTAAAGGAAAAAATTAAGACTGTCGGGAAAACTTTCTCCTTGTTTTAGTCCCAACATGCCGTAAGTTATTGCGTCTGCGGCCCATTTGAATATGTCAAACATAAAAAGCTCCTATTTTAGTGTTTTAAGCAGTATGCGCAACTGCCGGTCAAGTTCGTTTTTGTCTATTTTGTAGTAAGTGAATCTGCCTTTATTGCGAGATCTGATAAGTCCGGCAGCTTTCATCTTTTTTATGTGATGCAAAGCCAGATTGTGGGGAAGGTTTAATGCTCCCGTTATTTCGCAGACGCATTTTTCGCCGTTCTTGAGCAAGCACAGTATTTTGAGGCGGCTAGTTTCGGCCATCGTTCTCAGTGATTCGCACAGCTTTTCCAGCGGGTACAAGGAACATGTGCACTTTGCCATATAAATGATTGTAGTCTGAATGCCTCATTATGTCAATATATATTGACATAATCTTATCTGCCGGACGTGTATAATTAGCCTATGCAGAGAAAGATTTCTATAAAGACCGATAAAAGGGAAGGGCTTTACGATATAACACAGAAAGTTCGCGATGCGCTTTCCGGGACAAAAATAAAGACCGGGCTGGTGAGTATTTATGTGCAGGGGGCGACCGCGGCGATAATGATACAGGAGAACTGGGACCAAAGCGTACAAGAGGATATGATCGATCTTTTAAATAAACAAATTCCCCGCGGAGTTTGGAAACACGATGCTCAGGACGGTAACGGCGATGCCCATCTTAAAGCAGGATTGATAGGGCCAGGCGAAACAGTGCCGATCATTGACGGAAAGCTCGGACTCTCAAGATGGCAGAACATATTTCTCTGCGAATTTGACGGGCCGAGAGAGGCAAGAGATATAATCCTCACTTTTATTGCGGGATAAAAAAACCACTTTTATTATTGGATTGTCTTGACAACCTGTATTCGTGGGTATATTATGGGCATATGCTCATAATATTAGGACAGGAGGTGATTGCTATGCCGGCAGGAGACGGAACAGGACCCTGGGGACAGGGCGCCGGGACCGGTTGGGGCAGAGGCGGATGCGTGCCGTTCGGAGCGGGCCGCAGGTTTTTCGGGCGCGGAGGCGGCAGAGGCTTCGGACGTGGTTTCGGGTTTGCAAGAGTTTTTTTTGGCTCGCCCAGCTCTTCGGAAGAGGTAGAATACCTAAAAGCTGAGAAAGCGGCTATTGAAGAAGATAAGAAATACCTCGACGAACGTATTGCGGAACTTGAAAAATCCAGAAAAAAGAGCGGGCAAAAATAAATATCGGGAGATAATTATGAAGATCGGAGTAACTTTACAAAACAGCTCCGGGCTGGACGGGGCAGTTTGCCCGCATTTCGGGCAATGCAGCCATTTTCTTATTGCTGAAATTGATAACGGCAAAATATCCGGGACAAAAGTAGTTTCCAACACCGCACAACACGGCGGCGGAGGATGCACAGCGGTCGATGAAATACTTAAATACGGCGTGACGCATGTAATATCAGGCGGTATGGGTATGGGAGCCCAGCAAAAGTTCAAGCAGAACGGAATTTCCATTTTCGGTTATAACGGCAAAGTAAGCGATGCTATAGATTCTCTTTTGAAAAACGCGTTGGGCGGAATTGATGCCTGTTCGCACGGTCACTAGATAATGAAGGGAGAAAGACCATGATGATATGTATAACTTCTCAGGGGGATACTTTGGAATCACAGGTGGACCCCAGGTTCGGCAGATGCGCCTATTTTGTTTTTGCAGATACTGCAACAGGGAAATTTGAAGCGGTAAAAAACCCCAATCTTGAAGCGACCGGAGGCGCAGGCCCGCAATCCGCACAATTGGCGGCTTCAAAAGGAGCGAAAAAAGTCTTGACCGGCAATGTCGGGCCAAATGCTATGAGTACTCTGGCCGCGGCCGGGATAGAAGTAGTGACAGGCGTGTCTGGCACCGTAAAAGAAGCCTTAGCCAATAGCAAATGATAGTTTCAATTGCCAGCGGTAAAGGCGGGACCGGAAAAACAACGGTTGCCGTAAATCTGGCTGCTTTGCTGGGTGATGTGCAGTTCTTGGACTGCGACGTTGAAGAGCCGAACGCGCATATCTTTTTGAAACCAAGTATCGGGAAAACAGACCTGGCAACAGTGCTTTTCCCTTATTTTGATAAAACCAAGTGTGTTTTTTGCGGGAAGTGTTCCGGTGCCTGTCAATACAATGCGATAGCGGTACTGCCGGCGAACATCGCGTTCTTTGAACATATGTGCCATGGGTGCGGGGTGTGCACATATGTTTGCCCGGAGGGTGCCGTAACAGAAAGAGAGAAAGAGATCGGCCGCATACTTTCCGGGTCTGCCGGCAAGATAAATTTTATCGGCGGCAGGATGAATTCGGGAGAGATCCTTTCCGCGATGCTGATCAAGACCATGAAAGAACTTATAGATCCGTCACGCACGGTCCTTATAGACGCGCCTCCCGGGACTTCGTGCCAGTTCGTTTCGGCGGTACACGGGAGCGACTATTGCATACTTGTTTCGGAACCCACGCCTTTCGGAGTTAACGACTTCCTGCTGGCCGCGGAGGCCCTTGAAAAACTGAAGATCCCGTACGGCCTTGTACTGAACAGAGCCGACATCGGAAATGATGAAATAAGGGATATATGCGCCAGGAAAAATATCAGGATACTTATGGAGATACCTTTTGATATGGAAATAGCCAGGCTTTATTCGGTTGGGGAGATGTTCTTGGAAAAAATGCCTCAATATAAAGAAAAGTTCAAGGCTATGTTCGAAATAATTTCGGAAATAACAAAGAAATGAAACAGATCGTTGTAATAAGCGGTAAGGGCGGAACAGGCAAAACAATGCTTCTGTCGTCATTTGCGGCGCTGGCAAAAAACAAAGTGTTGGTGGATTGCGATGTTGACGCGTCAAACCTTCATCTTATGCTCGACCCGAAGAGACTTAAAAAAGAATTATTTTTTGGAGGCAAGAAGGCCCATATAAACAAAAATAAATGCGTGTCCTGCGGGCTTTGTAAGAAGCTGTGCAGATACGGTGCTATTACCGAAGACTTGAAAATTGACGAATTTTTGTGCGAGGGATGCGGGTTTTGCAAAGAGGCATGCGAATATTCGGCCATAGAGATGAAGGATAATCTTTCCGGCGAGTGGTATGTATCTTCTTCTAAATACGGGCCTTTCGTGCATGCCAGGCTGAGACCCGCGGAAGAAAGTTCGGGAAAGCTTATTGCAAGGATAAAACAGGAAGCCAAAGATATAGCAATAAGGGATGGCCTGGATTATATTCTTGCCGACGGCCCGCCCGGGATAGGCTGCCCTGTCATGGCTTCGCTGACAGGCGCGGACACGGCGTTAATTGTAACGGAACCTACATTATCTGGTATGCACGATATGGAAAGAGCTACTGAAATAACGGAGCATTTTAAGATACCTTCAAAGGTTGTCATAAATAAAAGCGATATCAATCCGGATAATACAAAAAGCATAGAAGCCGCTTGTGAAAAAAAAGGCATAGAAGTTATCGGTCGCATTCCTTTTTCCGAAAGCATTGTCAGATCTCTTGTCGCGCGTACCCCTCCGATTCTAGGGGACAGTGCGGATATAAAACAAGCTATTTGCGAAATATGGGAAAAAATACAATAAGAAAGGGGTAAGGCAAGATGAGCGGAACGGAGCAGATCAGGGAACAGGAAAACAAGATCAAGGAGAAGATGTCCAAAATAAAACATAAGATAATCGTTATGAGCGGAAAAGGTGGAGTGGGGAAAACGTCTGTTTCCGCTAATCTTGCGGGCACGCTCTCTGCTTTAGGTAAAAAGACCGCGCTTTTTGATGCGGATATACACGGGCCTAATTCCGCCAAAATGCTTGGTATAGAAAGAGAGTCGGTGTTCCAGCTGGATTCAGGCATAGAACCCGTTTCGGTCTCACCGCAGCTTAAAGTCGTAAGTATGGCTCTTACAGGTAACTCCTACGGCGGGCCTTATGTTTGGAGAGGTCCGATGAAATCGGCTGTCATACGCCAATTCTTGGCGGACGTCAATTGGGGGGACCTGGATTATTTGGTTGTAGATACGCCGCCAGGAACAGGGGATGAAGCCCTCAGTGTTTGCCAGCTTATCCCGGATATTACCGGCATAGTGATCGTTACGACTCCGCAGGATGTATCGGTCATGGATGCTAAACGCAGCATAGAGTTTGCCGATATGCTGAAACTGCGTGTGCTCGGGATGATCGAGAACATGAGCGGGTTTGTATGTCCTCATTGCGGAAAGAACACGGACATATTCAAGAAAGGGGGCGGAAGATCAGCCGCGAAAGAAGCGGGAATAGCATTGCTAGGAGAGATACCTTTTGATCAGAGTATAGTTGATATGGCCGATAAGGGATTGTTGTTTTCACAAAAGAATGCTGCTTCCCCGGCAGGAGAAGCGTTCAAAAAAATAGCCGAAGGAATAATCGATTTTTCGGAGAATTATTGATATGATGATATTTCTTGATAGGAGAGATATATGAAAATAGGAGTGGTGATATCCCTTAACGACGCCGAAACTTGCTGGAACGCACTCAGATACGCGAATTATTGTCTGGCGCAAAAAGACCAAGTGAAAGTGTTCTTTATGGGCAAAGGCGTGGAGTATCAGAACATAGGCACCGAAAAGTTCGATACGGTGAAACAGGCGGAAGAGTTCATAAGAAGCGGCGGTAAGATATTTGCCTGCGGCAGCTGTATAAAATCAAGAGGCGGGGAAGGCGGCGAAATGTGCCCGATCTCGACCATGAAGGACATGTACGATATAGTGAAGGAAAGCGATAAAGTAGTTGCTTTTTGAAAAATCCTTGACAACAGGATGATGGCGATACATAATGAGCATGTGCTCAATAAGGAGAACGAAAGATGTGCCCGAGGCCCAGAAAATTAAGATTTTGCAGAGAATTCTCAGGGGCTACTTTTTATAAGCCTCAGGGAATTCCCTTGTCCATGATGGATATAAACTCAGTCAATGCCGAAGAACTGGAAGCGTTTCGTCTCTGCGATCTTGAGGATATGGAGCAGGAGCAGGCCTCTAAAAAGATGAAAATATCCAGGCCGACGCTCCAAAGAGATCTGTATTCCGCGCGAAAAAAGATAGCTGATGCTTTAATTAATTCAAAAGCGATCCGGATAGACAACGGGAAAGGAGACTAATATGGCTTTTGGACCTCATTTGACGGTGGACGGGATAGGATGTTCCTCAAAAGACCTCTCAAGCATGAGCTTTATATACAAATTCCTGGATGAATGCCCCAAAAGGATACAAATGACCAAGATCACTGAACCATATATAGTAAAAATACCCGAAGGGTTTGCCGGGATGGTCTTGATAGCGGAAAGCCATATCTCCGTGCATACCAATACCAAAAAAAAGAAGAAATACGTCGATATTTTTTCATGCAAGGATTTTGACAAGAATAGAGCGCTGAAATACATCATTACCTATTTCAAGCCAAAGCAGTACCAGAGCGACTTTATTAAAAGGGGCAAAAATTTCCCGCGCTGGAACAAGAAATCTTCTTGATATGTCCGTAAAGATAACGATAATCTATGACAAGCCTTCCGGGAAAAAAGATCTGAGAGGCGGATTTGGTTTTTCGTGCCTTATCGATATTTCTGGGAAAAAGGTTCTTTTTGACACGGGGTCAAGGGCGGATATACTTCTTCACAATCTAAAAAAACTTAAGATTAAACCGCGCGAAATCAAGACCGTTTTTATCACGCACAAACATTGGGACCACATGGGAGGTCTTTTCGGTTTTCTCGAGAAGAACAACAACTGTAACGTTGTATTGCCAGGGTCGTTCTCAAAGGAATTCCAAAATGAAGTTCGCTCCATGGGGGCTAAGGTTAAAATTGCGAGGAAGAAATCCCTAATATTTAACGGGCTTTTTTCATCAGGAACATTTGAAGGGGATATCCCCGAACAGGCAGCGGTCATGTTTTCTAAAAACGGATTAGTTATTATTGCCGGTTGTGCTCATCCGGGTATCGCATATATGGTCAGAAAAATAGCGGTGGGGTTTAAAAAACCGGTACATGCGGTGGTAGGAGGGTTCCATTTGTGTGAATCGAGCTATACCGAAATAATATCTGTTGCAAGATCTTTCAAGAGAGTCCGTGTTCAAAAAATTGCCGCCTGCCACTGTACCGGTAAAAAAGCCCATAAGATATTCAGAAAACAGTTCGAGAAAAGAAACATAAGAACGGTCCTTGGAACTGAGTTGACTATGTAAAATCCCTTATTGTTGAATACACGGCACCTTTACTTGTCAAAATCGATCGTATCAGCGAAAATCCCGATATCTTCATTTCTTGATCTATAGCAAGGTCGAACTCTTTGGTGGGAAAATCACGGAAACATTCCGCTCTGAACCTGGCTATCGTTATGTGAGGAATGAACTTCCGCTCAGGTACGATAAACCCTAAAGTCCGTTCTATGTCATTTTTTAATCCGTTCAGCATTTCGCAGCTGTCGGCTGTTATCCAGATCAGCCGCGGGTTCCTGGAAGACGGGCCGAAAGAACATTTTTTAAATGCGAGCGAGATATTCGGTGCGCTGATCTTTTCTAGTTTATCTGCAACTCCCTGGATATTGGGCTCTTTTTCATCCCAGGGCGGGATCAGGGTTATGTGCAGATTCTCGGGCGGCGTCCATCGCACATCGACCGGCACTTTTTTCTTTATTTCCAACGCTAATTCTCTGATATTGTCGTCGGCTTTTATCGCAACAAATATCCGCATATGGTAATATAACCACAAATGAGATTGAATATCAAAGTAATTCCCCGATCTTCCAGGAACAAAATAACTGAAGAAGCCGGAATTTTAAAGATCTATGTAACAAGCCCCGCGGTAGAAGGCAAGGCTAACAAGGCGGTGATCGAGGCGCTTGCCGAACACTTTAACGTGAAAAAAAGCATGGTATCGATAATATCCGGCAGCAAAAGCAGGATGAAGATGGTAGAAATATCCGGCCTTATGCGTTAGGAACTTTTATTATGGAAAAACCGTCTAAACAAATGAAAGACATGAAATATGGGTTTGAGCAGGTTTACGCCAAGTACAAAGAGAAAGTGTGGAGTCTTATAGCAAAATATGCTCCTGCCAAACATGACAGGGAAGACCTTTTTCAGGAAATATTTTTCAAGATTCACAGGAATCTGGAAAAATTCAGGGGGGACTCGGATATAGGCACTTGGATATTCAGGATAGCGGTGAACGAGGCGATCAATTTTGGCAGGATGAAGAACAGGCTTTTCAAGCTCGATCAGGTCTTGGAAAAACTGAATATATTTAAAAAAACGCAGGAACCGGATGAGATCGAAGATGATATAAGGCAGTGGGCACCGCTGAAAGCGTTAAACGAAAAACAAAGGATCATATTGATAATGGCCGAGGTGGAAGATATGAAATTGAGCGATATCTCAAAATATATGAAAATATCCGAAGGTACGGTAAAGTCCAATCTTTTCAGGGCGAAAGAAATACTGAAAAAAGAGCTGGATAGAGGAGGGGAAATATATGGATAGGATGGAGAACTACATTGAAAGCCTGAAAAAATGGGCTCCGGAGCCGGATTTTGGTACTATGTATTCCAACGTGATATCACGCGGTGATAGTAGATTTTTCCTCATTCCGTCCGCACTCAAGCTCTCGGCCGCTTTTGCTGTATTATTTGTAGTGCTTTTGACAGGGCTTTATTTCGGTTCCGGCCCGTCGGGAACCTCGGACGGAAGCCCTATGGCTTATATCATAGGACAGGATGCGCACGCGGGGAACGGGCCTGTTGGTTATATCCTGGGAGAGTGACGGAACTTTTGGCAGCTGAAGAAACGTCTAAGATCATGTAAGGAGGGATTGAAAATGAAAAAAGGTTTCACGGTTTTTGCGGTTGCTTCGATACTGGCCTTGTTCCTCTCTTCGTCTTCCTTGGCTGCATGGGGCGTTGGGACGGGAGGCGGCGGAAGAGGCCGGGGGATGATGAACGGCGGAAAAGGTGGTTCAGGTTTCTGTCAAAGCAGGATCGTGAGCCAACTTGACCTGACTCAGGATCAGATGAAAAAAGCTGTTGACAGGGAACAGGCCGTAGAGAGAGACGCTCTGGCGAGAAGACAGGAAAACGAGAAACTAAGGCTTGAAATGGGGCAGGAACTTAAAAAAGACAACCCTGACAAGGCTAAATTGGACAGGTATATAGATCAGATCAACAGGAACAGAGCAGAGAACCAGAAAAAAAGGACCGAATATATGCTTTGGTTCAAATCTCAGCTCACCCCCGAGCAAAAGCAGAAGTTTGGATCATGTTTCAAAAATATGGAGGCGGGGCATAGAAATAGCAAAAGGCCTGACCGCGGCTGCCAGTCAAAGTAAGCGGCATATCATACTATATAGCCCCGGGAATTATTTCTCGGGGCTGTTTTTTTGAAATCCGCCCGATTTTCTGTCGATAAAGAAATGAAGATTTTTATCCGAAGATTTGGAAAGGGGATCCGAAATGGCGCTTTCAGGAATGATAAATCTGCCGGTAGGGCAAAGATCCGTGCGTGGATTAAGCCCCGTTACGAGAAATGCTCTTTCAACATGGAACGGAAAGGTCACGCCAGGGCCTTTGAGGGCAGCGATATTTGATATCGGCAATGTGCTTGCCAACTGGTATCCCGGAGCTGCCAGCTATGAGATCTGTGCCCGCGAAGGATGGAACGGAGCCGGAGACATTAAAAAGGTTGAAGACGCGTTGACAGCCCCGGAGTTAAAAGGGCCTTTTGAAAAAGGCGAATTTGATTTCGGCGTTTTTTATGACGGCGTGAATGCTCGGCTTGGATTCAAGAATACTTCCAAAGGGGCTCTGGAGCGCATATGGAACAGCACTTTTGAAGTGAGAAATGACAGCTTAGCGTTAGCTTGTGATATGCAGGATGCAGGCCTGTTCCTATGTCTCATGTCAGACACCAATCAACAGCATTTCGCGTATCTTCAGAAACTGATGCCTGTTTTGGGGAGGGCAAATGCTGCGGTGCTATCCCATATTACCGGATCTTATAAGTGCGACGGGCCGCAGCAGTATCAAAAGGCCGTATCTTTGCTCGGATCTTATGATATATCCCCTGATCAGGCCGTATATTTTGATGACCGGCATGACTACACGACAATGGCAATTTCTTTGGGTATCCCGTCGCTGACATTTCTGAACGCAAACGATGCCAGAACAGTCGTCAGAGAAATTTGGGGGCTTGGTATATAGTCTTTAGATAGATCTCAATGTTCTTTTTTTGCGCACAGCAGAAAAGCCGTTATGGCGGCTGTTGCCGGTATGCACAATATAAGGCCGATACTTCCGGAGAGCGCCCTTAGTATCTCTTCGCTTATCAATTCCAGGTTCAAAGCTTTAAGAATAGGCATATTGCCGTAGGATAAAAGCAGCAAAAGAGGCAAAGACGAACCGGTATAGGCGAGGATCAATGTGTTGGACATTGTTCCCATTACATCCCTGCCAACGTTCATGCCCGACCTGAAAAGCGCCGAAAAATCGGCTTCCGGATGGACTCTTTTTACTTCCGAGATGGATGACGCAATAGACATGGCCACGTCCATTACGGCTCCAAGAGCGCCTATCAATATGCCGGCAAAAAGAAGCCCCCTGAAATTGAGGGGGAGTTCCATTGAATAAAAGAGCATTTTGGATTCTTCGGAGCTGAGCCCTGAAAGGTTTATGATATTCCCGACCCATGCCGCGATCACGCCCGCTATTATTATCCCTATTATTGTACCGGCAGCTGCAGCCGCGCTTTTAAGCGTTTTTCCTGAAACAAGCCTGAAAACTATCATTGTTACGACTGCGCATACTGCTGTAGCCACGAACATCGGGTCAAAACCTCTTACGGAAAGAGGTATCACCACCAGAAAGATCAAACCGATAGTTAAGGCAAGACTGACCAGAGCCTTTAGTCCTTTTCGTCCTCCTATCAGTACTAGAAGGAGACAGAATGCTCCGATCAATGCGTATAAAGGGCCGCTCCTTTCATAATCGGCGATGTTGAATATGGGCGAGCCGTCAGGACTTTCGGCTTTGGTAGGGTCTTCTTCTACATAAAGTATCACCCTGTCACCCGGTTTTAACACCATCTTTGCGCCCATCATCCCGGATGATTCCATATGCTGTGTGACGACGGATCTGCCTTTGTATTTTCCGCTTTTTATCCTGACCTTTACGGACTTAGGTTCAGAAAGGGACCCGGCGCCTTCCGAGACCTTTTCAACAACACCTTTTTCGTAAGAATAGACGGGAGGAGTGAAATTGTTGTCGGAGGCAGAAGCCGCAGACGAAAACAAAGAGAGGATCAAGAATAGGATTGTGAAAGTAGCGCTTTTTGTCTTTTGTGTTGTTCTAAGCAGGGAAACGAAGCTTAATATGTGCATTTGTAAGTGATTATAAAGCTTTTCTTTAATGGAATCAATTAACCATATTGGAAATATTATCGTTTTCCGTTAAAAGGCCATAGTGAAGACAGTCCCATAACATCCCCAACAGATTTCCCTCTCACCCATTCCAATTTATTCCCTATAGGAGCAATCTGCGGGAAACAATTCAAATCAGATATATACTTGTTTTTAGCCCATGGATTATGACATAGACATATTGGGGTTTTGGATAATTTCCACATTGAAAAAGGATACATTAAAAGAACCGCGCTAACACGTTTATATTGAGGTCCAAATTTGCCAATCCAAGCTCCATCAGGCAATCTCCCTATCATTTTGCATTCTGATCCGTTTAAAGAGAAGTTTTCTTTCCCAAAAAGAGCTTCTTCAATATCTGTTTTTTCAACACTTTCACATAAAGCGTTTAGAGCGATAACATATGGCAAATCAAAATTGCCATAAGACCCCGCCTTTTTAATTATTGCATCTCTAATTGCAGTCCGCGAATCTATATGATGTGCTTCTTCAAATTGCATCCCAAGAGGACGAATATTTGAATCCTCCCTTTTTGAAACAGATTTAGATATAGGGAAGAAATCGATTGTCCAGCCATCATATTCATATGGCCAATGTGGCAATGCTTTAAACCCTCCACGATTAAAAGTTTCAGCAATTGTATCGGGATTTAGACCTTTTAATTGCTTCTCAAGGAAACTTCTGATTTTTTTTGCGTTTGGTGGGGTGTTAGGTCTCCCTTTTAATTCCATGCCAACAAAAAAATTTGGAGATTTTAGATTTTTATTTAAAGCATCATAAACCGCATTTATTCGAGCTCTTGCAGCAGTCTCTTCCCTTGATTCATCAGTAACTAAGACACATTCCAAATAAAATTTAATGCCACCCTTAGATTCAACAAGAAAATCAGGAAATTTATTAGTGCCATTTCCGATATGGGGATGTACTATTGCTTTGCAATCCAACTTAAAAAGTAGGGCATGGACAAAAAGCTCAAATACTGCAGAGTAGTGTTGAAAATCATTATCAGATCGCAGACGGTTTCTAAGCTCATTCTGTTCTTTTTTTGGGTAATCTGAAAACCATTTTTCGAGCATTTGGCGAATTACATCAACTTCAATTCTTGCAGATCGATTCCAATAGTCAAATTGCGACTCGGAATATGACTTACGTTCTGTAGAGATTCGATTGATATTATCAAAAACGTTCGAGCTCATTCTGTTTTACTTTTGAATATTCCAAGCTCAGGGACTTGGCCTCCGCTCCCGCTTGGGCGGGAGGCTACGGGCCATGGCATTTTACCTTCCGCTCGCTCATCCCGATCAGGTCGGGAGTGTTGCTCGCTTTTCCTCGCTTTGCTCGGCGGTAAAATGCCTTTCAAGCCCTGTCCCGATTTTGCTGTCGCAAAATCCCATTGCTGACGCAATGTCAGCTTTTTTCTTCGAAAAAACCTGGGGGACAGGGACTTGAACCCCGATTCTCGCCTCCAAAGGGCGGTGTCCTACCATTAGACGATCCCCCAAAAAAATCTAGATGCTTGAAAGTCTTCTCTTTAAGTAAGCTCTGCCGAATCCGGTCTTTAACTGCCTCTCCCTATTGAGCGCATCTGATTTTTCGCTACAGGCTTCATAATATACCAATTTTAGAGGTCTTCTTGTTTTTGTCGCTTTAACTAAGCCATCATTATGCGACTTAATCCTCTCTTCCAGATTCTCGGAAAATCCTACATAAAGTTTATCATCCTTCAGACTCTTCAATACATACGTATAGAACATATAACCTACCGCGCCCGCAACGCTTCGCTTACGCTTGCGTAGCGATGCGGGCGGGCCATTAGACGATCCCCCAATCTAAGTAGCAAGCAGTAAGGGATAAGGAACAAGGATATTATAGCAGACTAGGATTTTCTTTCGGATGCGGAAGTTCTTAAGGAATCCCGGAGAGCCTTTTCGTATTCCGGAGACATTTTTATATTGCGCCGGCTCATTGAAGCCTTTGCCGCCTCGACCGCTTTGTCGATATCGTATTCTATCAGGCCCTGAGGGCCTCCCCATGACAAGGAGGGGATATTTTTAGGGAGATATCCTGCTCCGAAAAGATTGCACGATATGCCTATTACGGTGCCAGTGTTGATCATGGTGTTTATGCCTGTCTTCGTATGGTCGCCTATCACGGCTCCCATGAAAAGCCTGCCCGTATCTACTTTCTTCCCGTTTATGGTCATAACTACGTTAGTGTAATTGTTCCTAAGGTCGGAATTGTTGGTCCCAGCCCCAAGATTTACCCACTCGCCGATGAGCGAATGGCCTATGAAGCCCTCATGCTGTTTGTTTGAGTATCAGATCGGAAGAGCGTCGTGTAGGGAAAGAGTGTAGATCTCGGTGGTCGC
>CALFCX010000094.1 GCA_937950635.1 uncultured bacterium | reverse complement strand
CGTCCACAGGGACTATCAATTTCAGGTTCTGCATGCCTTTAAGTTCGGCCCAGATCAATTTTGCCTGGTCCAGGAATTTCTCTTCAACAAGAGATTTGCCGATCTCTATACCCTGAGATCTCAGGAAGGTATAGATCATACCGCCGCCGATAACAAGAACATCCACTTTTTGCGCAAGATTTTTTATAACCGAGATCTTTGAAGATACTTTTGCTCCGCCGATTATGGCCACGAACGGCTTTTTAGGGTCTGAAAGCGCCTTCCCCATTATCTCCAGCTCTTTCTGTATCAGGAAACCGCAGACCCCGGGGATTATCCTGGCAACCCCCTCGGTGGAAGCATGAGCTCTGTGGGCGGTGCCGAAAGCATCGTTCACGTACACATCAGCCAGTGCCGCGAGTTTTTTGGCGAAATTCTCGTCGTTCTCTTCCTCTTCTTTGTAAAAACGGACGTTCTCAAGAAGCGTGACATCGCCGTTGTGCATGGAAGATATCGCATTTTCGACCTCTTCACCTATGCAATCGTCCAGTTTGACGACCTTTTTACCGAGAAGCTCTCCCAGCCTTTCCCCTACTTTTGTGAGGCGGAGCTCTTCGGTAACGCCGCTCGGCCTGCCCAGATGGGATACCAATACCACCTTGGCGCCTTTATCGATGAGATACTTGATGGTAGGAAGGGCTTCCCTTATCCTGCGGTCATCGGTTATCGCACCGGTCTTCTTGTCGCGAGGGACGTTAAAATCCACTCTTACAAGGACCCGTTTCCCTTTTAGCTGGTCTGCCGTCAGGTCTGAAATGGATTTCTTCATGATCTCGATCTCCTTATTGTTTATTCCGGAGACAAAAAAGCCCCCGTTTTACCGAGGGCTTTTTCAATTTTCCGTTTACTTTGCCATCTTAGTGAGCAGGTCGACCACTCTGTTGGAATAGCCCCACTCATTGTCATACCAGGACACTATCTTAAAGAATCTTTTCTCACCCTTTAGATTGTTCTGGAGAGTGGCCAGGGAATCATATATGGATGATCTTTGATCGTGTATGAAATCGGTAGAAACAAGCTCTTCATCTGCATAGCCCAGTATACCCTTAAGATACGTTTGGGAAGCTTTCTTGAGCATCGCGTCTATTTCTTCTATAGAGGTGTCCTTGGCCGAGCGGAAAGTAAGGTCGACCACCGAAACATCGGCTGTCGGCACCCTGAATGACATCCCGGTAAGTTTGCCTTTTGTGTCCGGGAGAACTTCGCCTACTGCTTTCGCGGCACCGGTCGTGGACGGGATTATATTGATCGCCGCCGCCCTGCCGCCGCGCCAGTCTTTTTTGGAAGGGCCGTCAACGGTCTTTTGAGTGGCTGTATAAGCGTGTATCGTTGTCATAAGTCCGGTCTCGACCCCGACCCCTTCTTTAAGGAGTACATGGACAACAGGAGCCAAACAGTTGGTCGTGCAGGAAGCATTGGAAACTATATGATGTTTAGAAGGGTCATATTCCCCGTCATTAACACCCATGACTATGGTCTTAACGTCACCTTTACCCGGAGCGGTTATGAGAACTTTTTTAGCGCCGGCATCAAGATGTCCTTTTGCTTTATCGGATGAAGTGAAAAGCCCGGTAGCTTCTATAACTATTTCAACTCCGAGGTCTTTCCAGGGAAGCTGAGAGGGCTCTTTTGTGGCCATTACACATTTGATCTTTTTTCCGTTTACCACAAGCACGTCGTCCTCGGCGGCGGAAGGGCTGCTCTTTTCGGTGGATATATCGGCTTTGAACCTGCCATGGACCGAATCATATTTCAACTGATAGGCGAAATACTTGGCATCCGTGCTTATATCAACCACTCCGGCAACCTCGACATCTTTCCCGAACACGCCTTTTTCGACCATCGCCATGAACACAAGCCTTCCTATCCTTCCGAAACCGTTGATCCCTACTTTTACAGCCATTACATGATCCCCCTTCTTTTCTTTATAAGCCAACAAGACCGCCTGCGGCGTAAGCATCTACGATCCCTAAAACACGTGAATGCAGAAAGGCGTAGCGGACGACACTGTCAGCGGTTTGCTTTCAGCTCTTTCTGGCTTAATTATATCATCGCCGAGAAAATGGTGTCAAACGGCGCGGCCTTAAGTGCTATAATCGCTATCAGCAATGGACAAAAAAAACCGCATCCGGACGGCCGTAATAGCAGGCTCCATCACAATAGGCCTTGCCTACCTTTATATATTCTCCCCGGACATTCAGCTTCTTAAAAAACACGGTTCAAAAAACACTCTTGAGGCTTCATCGATAACCGTAAGAGGACGCAGCGAAGGCAGGCCCTCTTTCGAGATACATGCCGAAGCTGTCTCTTCCGACAGGGACCAATCGCTGATAGACATAAAAAATATCATCGACGGCACTGTGTTCGGCAAAAACGTGATGATCTTAAAAGAGCTAAAGGCAGAGCATGCCGTCATCCAGCAATACGCGAACATTATAGAGGCCGAAGGGAATGAGAAAAGACCTCTGACAGCGCTGATAAACATAAGTGCGGCGTCCGGTAAAAATAACGGAAAGAAAGAATTCTCATTTCTGAAAGCGGAAAGCCTCAGATATCACACCAACACAAAAAAAGGAACAATAAAAGGCGGGATCCTATCCAACAAAAGGTTCAAGATATCCGGAAAAAGCATTGAGATCGATACCGCTAACGAAAGCGCTCTCTTTTATCCGTCTCCATGGGCAAGGACTCCTTCGCAGACAATAAGAGCCACAACCTTAGAGAGCCTGTACGGCCAGGAACTGCTGAAAGGATACGGAGAGGCCGAGTTAAAACTGGATAAAGGGAAAACAACGGTAAAGGCCGATTCTCTGGAATTTTCCACTGAGGATTACAACGGCCATATGGAAGGAAAAGTGCGGTTCAGCCAAAAAGGAAAATTCGCCACTTCAGACCGATTTTATTATTATGACGGCATAAGAATAGCCTCTCTAAAAGGCAATGTAAAGATGATCATAGAAAAAGGCGGTGCCGTCCTTAAAGAATCCACTATCGAAAAGATAAGGAACGCCGAAACAAAAAAGATGCTAAAAGAAGGCATCCTGATAAGCTGTGACAGTTTGTCGGTATCCACTAAGACCGGCAACGCTTCCGCCGAAGGGAAAGTAGAACTTTTACAAAAAAAGAGCCGTGCCAGGTCCGACAAGGCGTATTTCGACGAATCAAAAGAGACCGTTACAATGACCGGCAATGTTTACGTGGAAAAAGAAGGGCAATGGTTAAAGACCCGGAAAGTGATCGCATCACTGTCAAAAGAGGAATTCGAAGCCGTAGGCGGAGTGGAAACACTGATCAAGATCAAAAAGAAACGGTAGCCTTTAAATACTCGCTGTCTTTCCAGCAGGTCAGAAAAAAATCGCAATCCTTACACAAATCCAGTTTTTGTACGGATTTTAGATATTCTTTTCCGCACTTATCCTTTACCCCTGCATCCCTCATCAGTACTATACACGGAGGAGTTTTCGATTTGCAGCCGTGGCGGTTATCGCAATTTATACAAAAGCCCATATATGCTCTTTCAACGGTAATATGCGGCGACAGCTTGAGAAACCCTGTTTATAACGACCCTGGCATCCCGGTCCTTTTTAAAACCCTGCGTGAACACACATAACACATAAGATCCCCGCGGCGAATATACGATCGCGCTGTCATGCAGTACATTCGTAAGGTTCCCGGTCTTGTTGGCGCAGGAAAAGCCCCTCGGAAGCACTTTGGGTATGCCGAAAACATACTTTTGGTCTTTCATAAAGCCGATCATATCGCGCCTTGAGTCTTTGGAAAAGCCCGCACCTCTTTGTATCCTAAGCAGAAGATATGCTATATCGTTAGGTGTCGTGCGGTTGTAGTTCTTTTTTGGCCGCTCGACCAGAGCGGTCTCGTCAAGAAGAAGAGTATGGTTAAGCCCTATGCTTTTGACATAAGAATTAACGTTCTTCTTTCCTGACATTCTCGCGAGCACATATGTCGCGGTATTGTCGGATATTGAGATCATATAACGGCACAAATTCCACAGGGAGTAATAATTCGGCTTCATATACTGTATAACACCCGCCCCTGGCTGTTTGCATTCATCCCCTACCCTGACGCGCTTGTTCAGAGAAACCGTTTTTGCGTCTGAAGCATGGAAAAGATAAGCCATTATGGGAAGTTTGATTATGGAAGCGGCCGGGAACACGCTGGCGCCGTTGACCGACAACCTTTGACCGGTCCTTACATCGACGAAAGAGATCCCGATCTTGTATCCGGAATAAACTTTTCTTCCGTAATTGGCTCTTGCAATGGAGTTGAGCTTTCTCTGGAGACCTCCGAACCTTGTCGCGGAAAAAGAAGGGGCAACAGCAAAAATGAGAGCTAAAATCGCAAGAAAAATTCTTCGCTTCATGAATCCATTATAACAAAGGGGCCTTTCGATACAAGGGCGGAACCCGGACATGGAACAAAAAAACGTCTCAACAGAAGACGCTGTCGTATATTTGCCGGTATTTGTCTTTTCCGCCGATGAGCATCATGGCCAGAGGCATTACCTTTTTTGCTTCAGCAGACATGGCCCCTGAAATATTGCGTATATCCCACTGGGCATGCTCATCCTCGCGCAGACGGCTGACATGGTAAAGCTCCCGGGCGTTACATTTGAAGATGACCCTTCGCCTGTGAGCGTTCGTCAGGACATAAGCGGCAGCATCTTTATCCTTCTTCTCAATCTTTTCATAAAGAGCGTTTGTGTCCGCTATTATCCCGTCGAACTCCTTTTGCATCCCAACTTCCGCTACCGCCGGCGGGATGGTAACGCCCAGAGAAGGGTCATAAGGCTGGGATATTATAGTAGCCATACGATGCCTTTTCAGCTGGGCAAAACATGACGATGAAAGCACCACATCGAACATAAGATCGATATTCTCAAACTCCCTGACCGCCGCGTCATACAGCTTCATTTTTGCGAACGAGGCTTTTACTATCTCTTTTTTCTTTTCAAACGGCATCGTTTTTGCAGCTGCCAGGCATTGGGACATTGAATCTCCCGTAGTCGAGAACAGCAGGGAAGCGACCAGAACATCGTCCGCATTCGGAGTATGCCCGACCAGTTCAACATCCTTAGCCCCTCCCCCCTTCTTACTCTCTATCTTTCTTGCTTTCTCGCCTATTAAACCGTATGTTTCAGTATCGTACTCATTTGCCTCGGTAAAGAGTATTATCGACGGCGCGATCTTCTCAACAAGAGCAAACAGTTTTTTTGAAAGCCGGGCTATTTCATCGTTCTTTTGCGAAGCAAATCTCCTGAACATAAGCTCAAGATTCCTTGCGTTCACGGTAAGTCCCAGCTGTGCCTGCGTGGCAAGGCTGGTGATATATCTGGCATCTTCCTTGGCCCAGCCCTCGAGCAGGTTCTTGTTCTTAGGGTCAGCGGCAAGGTCTTTGTATTTTTCAAACACATGGACCTGGAGCTTTTCGTTCAGTTTGCGGTAAAGGGCATTTTGTGTTTTTACAAGAGCGGTAAACTCTTTTTCAAAACCGGCATTTTTTATCTCATTCGGGACCACAAAATCATTTTCCAAAGTTATATATCTTTGGGATTTTTCGGTGAACGAGCAAAGTCTGAAGTGTTCTATGCTTTCAACCGCAAGACGGGATATCCCTATGATGTCAAAATTGAAGACAGCGTGCTCCGCGACCGAGTGATGCCCCATCTTGAAGATTATGCTGCTGTTGGACTTGCGGGCTTTTTCGACCTCCTGCCTGGAAGCCTGCCTGAGCTCATCTATCGGGCGCGGATCGCGGCTGATCCTGGCATAAGCGGCCGACAGGGTTTCGGGGGTTATATCCTGTCTTTCCGGAGCGCCTTTCTTCAGTTCCTCAAGAACATCCGTATCTACGTTGTACCCGGCAAGTATTATTTTCTGTTCCATAAAAACAGTATATCACGGCATCAAGGAGAGTTAAAAAACCTTCCTTTTTGAATTCCTCAGAAAAACAAAGATATCCAAAAGGACCATAGAAGCGTTGATCACATAAAAGAGCGTGACAATATCCCTGCTGTATACGAGCTTATGGATTATCCCTGCTATATAACCCGCGAATACTATTATGAGGAATCTCAGGCTTTTTCCCGTGTTTTGCCCTGTAACAAGCGATTTCCTTATAGAAAAAGGCCATGCTGCCCCGAAACAGATCAGCATTACGATCTCAAAAATGCTCATTTTATGACAGGCATTACGAAATAGATCCTGCCTGCCGGCATATCATAAAGTTCGTAAGGGACCGCCGATCTATAGCCTTTTGCCTGCGCGTATTTCGCCAGTGCCGGATATGCTTTCATCGGGCCAAAAGCATATGAAAGCGAATTCCTTATAGGAAATTCGGCCACGACACAATCCGCGGTCTCTATTATTTTCGACCTATACTTCTTTGAAACTGAGGCAAACTTGGCAAAATCGTTCTCTTCTATCACCACTCCGCACTGGCTCCTTAATTTTTCGGCCGGTACGTTTGAGGGATCGTCAAAGTAAATACCCAATCCCCTCTTGGTCTCTATACCGTCGGACCCGATCGCTTTATAAACCCTGTCAAAGACTTTACCGGTGTTCATATACGGCCCGACATACGGTTCATACACGAAAAGGTAAGGCCCCATCTTCATCTCGGACACTTTCGGTTCGCCAAGAAGCCCCATATACCCCATAAAAGTCAGCACCAATACAATAGCTACCGCCAGAACGATCAGAATCCATTTCAAAACTTTTTTCATGACACCCCCCTTTCAAGATACGATTTTATCACAGTACCGCCTGTATCCCTTTGGTAAAGACCGTTACTATCACTCCGGCTATCATAACACCGATAAGTATCAGCAAAAACGCTTTTTTTCTGGGTATCCCGAAGAGATAGGCCGCAGCGGACCCGGTCCATGCGCCGGTAACAGGCAAAGGCACCGCAACGAACAATATCAGCGCTATGCTTCCCCACTTTTCGTACGGCCCGGTGAATTTGTTCCTTGTTCTAGCAAAGAGCCATGAAAAAAACGATCTCGCATAACGGCTTTTTTTTATCAAATAACCGGATACTCCATCAAGCCCAGCAAGAAGAAAAAGGACCGGGAACATATTTCCGGCCACAGAGAACAAATAGCTTTCAAATGCGGTCATTCTATACACGGTCAGAGCAAAAGGGATAGAAACCCTGAGCTCTCCGACAGGAAGCATTGATATCAGAAAAGTCCCTAACTGCGGAGGCATATTGGCAAAAACAGAATAGTCCATGATATAGCTTTCAATAAATACTATCAGAAGACAGAGATTTGTTCAATTCCGCTTCCCTGGAACTTTTAGGAACAGAACATTGTCTAATATATATGAGAAAGGTTATAATGGAGCGGATGGAAGGTAACAAATGAGGATCAACTCGGTTTTTTTTGCCATTGCTGTCTCTAGCGTTCTGGCCTGTTCCCCCTCTTTTTCGGCAACATGGACAGAAGTCTCTGCTTTGGCGGAAAAGAACAACAATGAACTAACAGCGGCAAAAAAAGAGCTTGAATCAAAAGAGTGGCAGTATAAAAAGGCCCTGACATCTTTCCTTCCGCAAGTGTCGGCATCAGGAGGGTACGGCCGCACGGACACCAGTTCCGCCGGAGCAACATCAACATCATACGGCCTTTCGGCCACACAACCGATATTCAGCGGCTTCGACAATCTCAATTCCGCAAAAAAGGCTTATGCACAGATGCAATATTCCGGAGCGGCGCTTGAACAAAAAAGGTCCGACATCCTTTATTCGGTCAGATCAGCTTTCATAGACCTTTATATCGCCGAAAACGACCTTGAGCTGCAAGAAAGGATACTTAAGCGCCGCGAAGAGAATTCAAAGCTCATAAAACTCCTCTACGACAACGGAAAAGAGGATAAAGGAAACTATATGCTGACGCTGGCGGATGTTGAAAGTTCAAGGTCTTCATTCTCACAGGCAAAAAGGAGCCTTGAATTGGCAAAACTAAAACTTTCCCAGCTTATAGGGACAAAAATAGAAAAAGCGGACATACCGGATATATATTCAAAAGCGCCTGAAGATCAGAACACGAATGCTCTCTCTGAAAAGAGCCCCTCATATTCCATGGCAAAAGCGACACTGGACATAGCTGCCATATCGGCAAATGAAGCTCTGTCAGGACTTTTGCCGGATATTTCGGCATCCGGAAGCATAAGAAGATCCGGAACTGACTGGCCTCCTCAAACGGAAAGCAAGTCATGGTCCGTCAACTTCTCATATTCTTTCTTCCCCGGAGGAAGCAATATAGCTGAAAAAATAATAAAGGATATCGACAAAGCAAAAGCAGAGCAGGATTTTGAGCAGAGCAAAAAGGATATACTCTATTCAATAGAGTCCGCACACAGCAATTTAGCTGCCAAGGTAGAATCTCTTAACGTAAAAGACCTTTATTTAAAAGCATCAACAGAAAGGGCAAAGATCGCCCAGACAAAATACATAAACGGACTTATGTCATATAACGACTGGGATAATATAGAAAATTCGTATATAGCCTCCGAAAAGGACTTTTTGTCAGCCAAAAAAGAAGCCCTTTTGGCGGAGGCCGCGTGGAAAAATTCTTACGGAGGTTGGACAAAGTGAAAAAAACGAAATTAGCGCTCCTGATCCTGTCGGCGGTCCTTTTATCCTCATGCGCAAAAGAAAAGAACAACGATCATAAGATCGCCACCGTGACCAGAGGAACTATCAACAGCTCGATCACTACTGTAGGGATAGTAACTCCGCGGAACCGGCTGGAAATAAAACCCCCGATAGCCGGCCGTGTAGAACAGGTGCTGGTAAAAGAAGGCGATAATGTGACCAAGGGACAGACCCTGGCATGGATGAGCTCTTCAGACAGGGCTACCCTGATAGACGCGGCCAGGGCGAAAGGACAGGAAGAACTGAATTACTGGGAAGAAGTATATAAACCTGCCCCTGTCATAGCTCCGTTGACCGGGTTCATAATAAAGAGAGCCGTGGAACCGGGACAGTCGGTCACCGTAAGCGACGCAATAATAGTCATGGCCGACAAACTTATAGTAAAAGCCCAGGTGGATGAGACGGACATAGGAAAAATATCAAAAGGGCAAAAAGTAGTTTTGACGCTTGACGCATATCCCAACAAAGAGATAGAAGGCAGAGTAGAGCATATCGCTTATGAATCTGAAACCATAAACAACGTTAACATCTACGAAGTCGATGTTATCCCGCAAAAAGTGCCCACATTTTTTAAGTCTGGAATGAGCGCATCGGCAAAGTTCATACTCAGCGTCGGCGATAATGCGTTGCTGCTTCCGTCAGAAGCGATAAAAAGCTTTAAAGGCGGGTCATATGTAGTGACCAAAAATAACAACAAAGTTGGGACTTTGCAGATAGAAGCCGGGCCCAGTGACGGGATAAATACCGAAATAATCTCCGGACTGGCCGAAGGAGATACCGTAATAATCCCGGACGCAAAAATGTCCAGAGAACTTTTTTCAAGCGGAACGAGGAGAGGTCCTCCGCAGATCTTCGGCGGGAATAAAAAATAGAACAATGCCGCTAATCGAACTTTCAAAAATATCAAAAACTTATGCCGCGGGCAAAGACATAGCCGTAAGAGCTCTGAAAAACATAGATCTGAAGGTGGAAGCCGGAGAGTTCCTCGCATTGATGGGCCCTTCGGGATCGGGCAAATCAACACTGCTCGCCATCTTAGGGACCCTTGACAGGTCAGACGGAGGATCATACAAACTTAACGGAAAAGAAATATCAAAGCTGTCCGACCACGAGTCGGCTATGCTGCGCAACAGGTTCTTCGGGTTCATATTCCAGAGTTTCAATCTTTTACCCCGGCTGGACATTATGACCAACGTACTTCTGCCTTTTATATACTCACCGGAAGGGATAACGAACAAAAGCAGGCAAAAAGTCACGGCCCTTATGGAACGGGTCGGGCTGGCCGACCGTCTAAAACACTCCCCTACCGAAATATCCGGAGGACAACAGCAAAGAGTAGCAGTGGTGCGCGCTATAGCCAACGATCCTCTTGTCATACTTGCAGATGAGCCGACCGGCAACCTGGATTCAAAATCCACGGAAGATATAATCAACATGTTGGCCGAGCTCAACAGGAACGGCAACACAATAATAATGGTCACGCATAATCCCGACCTGGCAAAATATGCCACAAGGGTCATCACGCTTAAGGACGGCCAGATAACCGAGGACAGGATACAAAATAGCACCGATAAGTCGGTCAGAACCTATCAAACCGGCCCGACAAAAAAGAACGGCGGGTTCGTCATTTCCGCAGACAGCATAAAGAACTACACAAAAGAGGCGCTCCTTTCGTTAAAGGCCAACAAACTCAGATCGTTCCTTTCGATAATAGGCGTAATGATAGGCGTCGCGGCCGTAATAGCTATGCTTGCCATAGGCACAGGGGCAAAAACACAGGTAGAAAAAAGCCTTTCAAACCTCGGAACCAATCTGCTTATGGTAAGCGCCAGCCGGCGAAGCGCCGGGATATCCCTGGGATCCGACGCGGTCACAAGGTTCACCTTTGAGGACCTCGCGGAGCTGAAAAAGATCGACGGAGTAAAGGCCGCGATCCCTTATGTCAACGGGCGCGCACAAGCCGTATACGGAGGCAGGAACTGGAATACAAGCATAGTCGGGACAGAAACAGAATATCAAACGGTCAAGGATTCCTCTCCCGCTGAGGGGCGTTTCTTCACAAAATCGGAAGTCGCAACAAGAGCAAAAGTCGCCGTGATCGGGGCTAATGTCGCAAAGGAGCTTTTTCTCGAAGATAACCCCACAGGAAAAGACATCAGGATCAACAGGATAAACTTCAAGGTTATCGGAGTTCTTCCCGAAAAAGGATCGACCGGATTCCAAAACTTTGACGACCAGATAATAATACCCGTAACAACGGCAATGTACAGGCTTATAGGAACTGATTATATAAACCGTTTTGACGTTCAGGCAGAGAGCCCCGACCTGCTAAGTGAAATAGAAGCGGAGATACCGATAGTTCTCGGGAAGCTGCATCGTCTTCAGGAATCCCAGTATGAGCAGATAGATGTACGCAATATGGCCGATATACAAAAAGCCATGAATGAAACGATACAAACACTTACTTATCTGCTCGGCTCGATAGCAGCCGTCAGCTTGCTTGTAGGCGGAATAGGTATAATGAACATCATGCTGGTCATAGTGATGGAAAGGACCCGTGAGATAGGCCTTAGGAAAGCTTTGGGAGCACAGGACTCCGACATTATGACCCAATTCCTTATAGAAGGCACACTGATCTGCCTTATAGGCGGAATGATCGGCATACTGGTGGGATCATTTATAGCGGTAAGCATGTCGACATTATTCGGATGGAATACCCTTGTATCCGGAGGATCGGTTATTTTGGCGTTCGGGTTCTCGATATTTACCGGTATAATATTTAGTTTATGGCCTGCGCGCCGAGCGGCAAAACTTTTGCCTATAGAAGCTCTTAGATACGAATGAACAATGAATGACACATTAAGAACCATAGAAAATCGTCACAGCACCAGGGCATTCCTGGATAAACCCGTTCCGGAAAAAGATCTGAACAGAATACTGGAAGCCGCGAACAAGGCGCCATCGGCCCATAACCAGCAGGCATGGAAATTCATCATAATAAAAGGAAAGAAGAAAAACGATCTGGCAAACTTGATATCCGACAGTTCTCATTCTTTTCCCAGGGCATCCGCTGCGCTTTTGCGCATGGCTGCACGCAGTATACTCAGCGCTCCGGTAGTGATAGCGGTAGCTAATTCCGGGGAACTTATAGAACACGGCACAAAACTGTTCCAGATCGAAGATATGGGGGTCAGGGATTTCTTTCGCACCATGGAGATACAAAGCTCTTCGGCGGCAGTGGAGAACCTTTTGATAGCGGCTACATCGCTCGGGATAGCCACGGTCTGGCTCGGGATAATGTTCCTTATAAAGGACGACGTATTGGATTTCCTGGGCGAGCCCAAAGGCGAATTCATGGCCGTGATCTGCGCCGGATATCCGGAAAAAGAATCTTCTTCCCCAAAAAAACGCCCGCTCAATATGCTTGTCAAAACCATAGAATAATCTGCTAAAATTGGATTTAGGTCCGTATTTTTTTGGAGAGGTGGCCGAGCGGTTGAAGGCGCACGCCTGGAAAGTGTGTATACGTGAAAGCGTATCGAGGGTTCGAATCCCTCCCTCTCCGATTTTTTCGAAGAAAAAAGCGGAGCCTTTTGCGAACGCAAAAGGTTTTGCGCCAGCAAAAGCAGGGAGAGATGAGAAAGGCGGTTTGCCGCCGAGCAGAGCGAGGAAAAGTGAGCGATACCCCCGAGCCAGATCGGGGTGAGCGAACGGAAGGCAACACGCCATGGCCCGTAGCCTCCCGCCCAAGCGGGAGCGGAGGCCGAATCTCTCCCAATTAGGAAAAAGAAATGTCTGTTGATTATCCATTCAAAAGAACCTATAGACAATTCAAAGATGGAAAATATTCCGAGGGTGGCCGTTGGATGTACATTTACCATCCATCATTTGCACATTATCCAGAACATTATATTCGTGGATTTCTACTAATCCAAAAGGACTTACATGAATTGTTTGAATATGTCGAGCCTTCCGATCAAAACCTAAAGTGCTACTCTTTTCGGATACATTCTCTACTAATGAGAACATGCATAGAAATTGAAGCTAATTGCAAAGCTATTATGAAAGAAAATAATTTTTTAAACCCTGATAGCATGAAAGACTATAGAAAAATAAATGTTTCGCATAGATTGTCCTCATACAAGGTAAAAATACCTGTTTGGAACGAATCAAACAACATTAGAATACCTTTCAAAGAATGGGGGGATGGAGAGCAACTCTTATGGTATAAAGCATATAATGACTCGAAGCATAATCGCCATCACAAATTTAGCAAGGCTACGTTTGAGAACCTTATAGATGCCGTCTGTGGTTTGCTTGTTATATTATCAGCACAATTCGGCACAAACGACTTTTCTCCTGGAGAAACTGGCTTGTCTATATCGGGCTACAATTATCACGAGGGGGATGGAATGGAAAGCGGAATTGGAGGATATTTTAGAATAAAGTTTCCTCAGGATTGGCCTGAGGATGACCGCTATGACTTTAACTGGAATGAACTAAAGAAAAAAAACGAACCTATAAAAACTATAGATTATAATTCGGCAAAATATTCTTAAATCTCTAATTTTTGTCCGACAGCCAGGCCTGTATCATCGGCAGTGCCGCCTTTAAGCTCTATGACGTATTTTATCTTAGACGTCGGTCTGTAAACGATACAATCACCGTCCGTACAAACAGGCGCGTTCTTTTCTACCCCAATAATTTTTAAACTCTCATCAACCCAAACGATATCCAGAGGTCTCGGACATCCTTTCATCCAAAAATAAGGGCGGCAAGGACTTTCAAAAACGAACAGCATTCCTTCATTATCTTTTAATATCCTGCCGGAAAGTCCGGATTCCCGTTTTTCCTGAGTATCCGCGATCTCAAGTCGGAAAGATACACCGTTGATCTTTACTATCTTATATTTCGCGGAACAATCTCCGCAACATGCAAAAAAAATGATGCTTATAAGTAGCGCAGCAGCTATACGTTTCAGCATTTGCCCCATTTATGTTCGGGATGAAGCTTTTGGTAGTCAGAGGCTGCATGTTTGGTTATCTTATGCCACGGAAGGCCTGCTTTGGCGCCGACAATAGAGGCTAAAGCGCACCGACAAAGTGTCGGATCAACTTTTTCAAGAAGTTCATCAAACACCTCGAAAGGATCTTTTTTCAAGAACTCTTCTTTCGTCCGGATCCCTATCCTGATCAGTTTTTGCTCGATGACCGACCCTATATTAACAAGCTCCCTGAGCGAGGTTTTTTCGGCGCGGTTCATTTTCTTTTCCTGAGATTTCTTTGATACACTATCATGCCGACATGCAGACCGCCTGAAATTACCGCTATCCCTGCCAGTGTCTTGTGAATATCGATATCGTACCTCATATTCCCGGTATAGGCGGTAGCGATCATGAACAATGCAGATATCGCTCCAAGAAATATTATCCACGTATACGCCCTCATTTTTACCCACCCCCTTTCCTGAAATATTCCCAAATTGAAACGGCTATCGTTACCATGCTGAATCCAAAGAGAAAATCCTCAACCGGAATAGTGATCACTCTTATCCCCATATAATGCGCCGGATCGTACTGCACGATCATGCTCGATGTCAGGAATCCGTTAACAAGCAGCTTGAACCCGGCAATGACCAAAAGAAAAAAGTAGAAAAGCGGATTACGGAGAAGCTTCGTCTTAAGCCGCCGGTCAACGATAACCGCCACTGCGACAGATAACACCGCCAAAAAAGTGTATTCCACTATCTCTTTATTATCCTCTCAAAATATTTAAGAGTCTCCCAGGTGAATATACAGCAGAAAGGTATTACGACAAAGAACAGCACTTCTTCGACGGGAAGGTTTATGATACGGGTTGGCCAGACACCCGCGGGATCAAAATGCCAGTGCCCCCTCCATGTCGCGAACACGTCCCAGGCACCGAAGGTTAATGTGGTTATTCCAAGGCTTATGAAAAGAGCTTTTACGCCTCCCTTCTTATACATGCCGAGCGGCGGATAAAAACTGAGAACAAACGGCACGGATACGGATAACAGTAGCAATTTCATATATGCCGACATGGAAGTATTATATAATATTGTAGATGGATAATCACTCCGTATCAAGAGAATCGGCAAAGGTGTGCCGCGGTATACAGAAGAACTTCGGCAAAAGCTATTATTTCGCGACCATGTTCTTCCCAAAAGATAAAAAGACCGCCACACAGGTTCTCTACTCTTTTTTCAGGATCCCTGATGAGATAGTAGATAATCCCTCACATACAGACAGCAAAAAGATAAAGACACTGCTTGAGCGCTGGGAAGCGGATTGGAAAGAAGCATATGCAAAAGGAGAGAGCCCGGACCCGATACTTGACGCGTCAGCCAAAGTGTTCAAAAAATACGGCATCCCCTATCATTTAAGCGAAGCTTTTATAAAAGCTATGATCATGGACACCGAAAAATCAAGGTATAGGAACTATCATGAACTGAAGGATTATATGTACGGATCCGCAGCGGTTGTAGGCCTGATGATGTCCTACATAATCGGCTTCAAGGATAAAAAAGCCCTTGAATACGCCGAGAAGCTCGGATATGCAATGCAGTTGACAAATTTTTTGAGAGACATAAGAGAGGACTATGAAAAAAGGGGCCGCATATATATGCCCCTGGATGAAATGGATAGGTTCGCCATATCCGAACACGATATAAGTTCAAAAAAAACGACCCAACAGTTCAAAGATTTCATGATATTCCAGACAAACAGGGCCAAAAACCTTTACAAAGAAGCGGAAGAAGGAATACAATACCTGAATAAGGATGGGAGACTGGCCGTGAAAGTGGCTTCAGCTCTTTACGGAGCGATCCTATGCAAGATAGAGGATCTCGACTACAATATTTTTGCCAAAAGAGCTCATACGAACATACTGGAAAAGATCGTTCTTTTGATAAAGGAGGTCATGAAAAAATGAAGGAAAAGAAGGTCGCAATAATAGGCGCCGGTATCGGAGGACTTGCGGCAGCTTGCCTTTTGGGCAAAAAAGGATTCGATGTCACCGTATTCGAAAAGAACGAACAACCGGGCGGACGGTGCAGTGTTTTTGAAAAGGACGGCTTTATCTTTGATATGGGACCTTCATGGTATCTCATGCCGGATGTTTTCGAGCATTTTTACAGTCTTGCCGGAGAAAATATATCCGACCGTCTTGACCTGATAAAACTCGACCCGTCATACAGGGTCTTCTTTAAAGACGAAGGCCCTACCGTTGATCTTTCCGCCGACCTGGAGAAAGATTTTCCCGTATTTGGAAAACTGGAAAAAGGCAGCCCCGAAAAGATCAAACAGTATATGAAAAAGTCCAGAGAGCATTACGACATCGCCATGAACAAGTTCATACACAAGAATTACGATTCCTTACTGGACTTTTTCAGTCTTGACCTGATACTTGAGGGACTTAAGTTGAACATACTGTCAAAAATGCAAAATTATGTGCAAAGATACGTAAAAGACCGGAGGATACAAAAACTTCTCCAATATCAGCTGGTATTTCTGGGCAATTCACCGTATAATGCCCCGGCCATTTACAACATAATGAGCCATGTTGATTTCAACATGGGAGTGTTCTATCCGCAGGGAGGAATATACAAGATAACAGAATCTCTCGTGAGCATAGCAAAAAAGAACGGCGTAAAGATCATGATAAACGCTCCAGTCTCGAAGATAAATACTTCGGGCTCAAACGTGTCGGGAATAACGCTCAAAAACGGAGAGGAATTAGAGTTTGACCTGATAGTATCAAATGCCGATCTGCACCACTGCGAGACAGAACTGCTCCCGGAACACAACCGTTCTTTCAGTAAAGAATATTGGAAAAAAAGAGTCCTAGCACCGTCTGGATTGGTGCTGTATTTAGGGATCGAGGGAAAGATCGGTAACGCGCTGCATCACAATCTTATCTTTTCGAAAGACTGGAAAAAGAACTTCTCGCAGATATTCGACAAGCCTACATGGCCCGAAGATCCTTCATTCTACATATGCGTCCCAAGCAAAACGGACCCTTCCGTGGCTCCGGAAGGCAAAGAGAACATGTTCGTATTTGTCCCTATAGCATCAGACCTGGAATATACCCAAGCACAGATCTCCGAATACGCCGACAGGATAATCTCAACGATAAAAAAAGAGATGGACATCCCCGATCTGGATGAGCGCATCATCTACAAGAGGATATTTTGCATCAAGGATTT
>CALFCX010000093.1 GCA_937950635.1 uncultured bacterium | reverse complement strand
GACCACCGAGATCTACACTCTTTCCCTACACGACGCTCTTCCGATCTAAAGATCAGGCATTAACCTGAAAAAAGGTAAAAGGACCATTCTGGTCACCACTCACCGCAGAGAAAGTCTCGGTTTGCCGATGAAAAACACATGCGAAGCGATCGCTAAAATAGCGAAAAAACACGGGGACAGCGTGTCAATAATAATACCTGTACATAAAAATCCGGTTGTCAGGGATGTTGTTGAGAATACTTTGGGGGGGCTTAATGAGGTGCAGCTCATAGAACCTCTCGATTACCTTCCTTTTGTGCATCTTATGAAAGAGGCCGATATAATACTTACCGATTCGGGCGGGATACAGGAAGAAGCTCCTTCTCTCGGGAAGCCTGTTCTTGTGCTTCGCCAGGTGACCGAAAGGCCTGAAGCCGTACTTGCCAATACCGTAAAGATCGTCGGGACAGACAAAGATATCATATTCAAGGAGACTGAACGGCTGCTTACCGATGACGAAGAGTACAAAAAAATGGCAAGGGCCGTCAATCCGTACGGTGACGGAAAGGCTTCGGACCGCATAGTTTCGGCGCTGCTTAAATATTTCGGCTTTACGGACGTCGGGCCTGAAGAATTCGACTATGCCAGAATATCAGAGAAAAAGGCCGTTTAAACCGTGATGCTCCTCAAATACATGGACAAAGCTTGGCAGATAGCCTCTGCGGTTCTTGGCCCGCCCTTGCTCGGACTTGTTCTCGGACGTTATATCGATCGATCAGCGGGTACAGGATATTTTACGGTATCGCTGCTTGTGCTGGGGGTCTTTTCGGGACTTTGGTCTGTGATCAAGATAATTAGAAAAATCGACGAAAATTTGATAGAATAGGGGTTGGTCGCTCACATAAGAAGGGTGGAAGATCTTAAATGATAGAAGTCGGAAATCATGCCGTTTGGAAAGTTGGCGGCATAGTCTTCAATTCCGACACGATCATATCCTCTCTGGTAGTCTCAGCTCTTATAATAATATTTGCGTTAGCGGCGAAATTCATTTTTGTGAAAAAAGAAAAGCATATTTCTGCCTCTCAAGCCGTATGCGAGTTGTTCTATGAGTTTTCCGCCTCTATTTGCACCGGTGTAATGGGGGGGCGCGGGAAGAAGTACGTTCCTTTTATAAACTCGCTTTTTATATTTATACTTGTGTCCAACGTGTTCGGACTATTGCCGGTCACCGAGGTCGTAGAAATGCTGTTCGGTAAATTGTTGCCAAGGGTTATTCATCTGGAATCTCCGACGGCTGATCTGAATACCACCGTAGCTTTGGCATTCGTGGTTTTTGTAATTATGCAGCTCTTTGGTATAAGAGCCAGTGGATTCTACTATTTTAAGAGATTCTTCAGCCCGAATATACTTTTTTTGCCGCTCAATATCATGGAAGAACTGTCCAGGCCGCTCTCTCTGGCTATCCGTCTTTTCGGCAACACCTTTGGCAAGGCCACTATACTGCTTATCCTGGTTTCTCTGACGGTTTTTCCGATCATATATCCCATACCCATAATGGCGCTCGGCCTTTTTATAGCTTTCATTCAGGCTTATATATTTGCTCTTCTGACAACCTTCTACATTGACTCGGCGGTATCGGAAGGCCATTAAAACAGAAAGGAGAAAGAGGATGGACAATGTGATGGTACAGGTGGTTTCGGTGGTCAGTGCTGCTTTTTGTCTCGGGATAGCGGGGTTCGCTGCTGCTTTGGGGCAAGGGAAAGCTACAGCCGCTGCTCTGGATGCTGTTTCCAGACAGCCTGAGGCTAAAGGGACGATAACTCAGATATTGATAGTAGGTTTGGCTATTATAGAGTCAATAGCTTTGTATGCTCTTTTGATCGCGATCGTTCTGATATTCGTTAACCCATTCGTAAAATAGGTCTTTTGAAAGGCGGTTTTTTTGCAGATGCTTGAGCTTAACGGTACTATAATTGCTGTAATACTCAATTTTTTGATCCTTGTTTGGATCCTTACCCGCTTTTTCTATAAACCGGTGGAAGAGGCCATAGAAGCCAGAAAAAAATCTGTTTCCGATGTGATCAGCGAAGCCGAAAAGAAATTATCTGAGGCGCAAGACCTAAAACATGAATATGAGGACCGGATGAAGGAAGCCGAGGAAAGGTCCCGCGAGATCATAAAGAATGCCGCAGCCGCCGCCAAGGACATGCAAAAGGATATCATTGAGGAGGCCAGAAAAGAAGCCGGGTTCATAATCGCCAACGCCTCTAAAGAAGCCGAAACATTAAAAAGAGATATCTATTCATCGGTGAAGGGGTCGATAGGATCGTTGGTCTGTGCGGCCGCCGGAAAACTTATACGAAAAAGTATAGATGAAGAAACCAACAAGAACTTGATAACAGAGATCATCGGGGATCTGGAAAAGGCGGATTTGAACTGATGAGCATAACAGCCGAAAAATATGCAAAAGCTCTTTTTGATTCGGCGCGCGATGGGAACAATATTGAGGTAACGCAACAAGCCTTTTCTTCTCTTGTTGATGGCCTGAAAAAAGGCGACATCCCGGATATCGGTTCTTTTCCGGCATCTTTCAGGTCGTTCCTCTCGGTGCTTTCAAGCAGGAAAGGCTATGGGCATATTTTTGAGATATTTGAAAAGTTCTCTTCCATGTGTGATGAGGAATCCGATACTGTAAGAGCCAGGATCTTTACCTCATCGCCTCTGGACGATAAAAAAAGATCGAGGATAGAGGATGTCCTGTCGAGGAAATTGGGTGTGAGCGTTGCCCTCACCAATGCGGTTGATCCTTCGGTAATAGGCGGGGCGGTCATAAGAATAGGGGACAGGGTCCTGGATTACAGCGTAGCGGCCGGGTTGGATGCTCTTAAAAAGGAACTCGTTAGATGAGCGAAAAACGTTCTGAAGAGATAGCAAAGGTATTAAAACTTGAGATAGAAGGGTTTGCGGGCCGGCCTGAATTTTTTGAGTCCGGATTCGTTATGTCAGCCGGGGACGGGACCGCCATGGTTTACGGGCTTTCCAATGTCATGTATTCCGAACTCATACAGTTCTCTTCAGGGGCCACAGGGATAGCTTTTTCTCTTTTAACGGATAGTGTGGGGTGTGTAGTGCTGAGAGGCAGCGTGAAGGAAGGCGATGAAGCAAAGCGTACCGGCAAGGTCATCAGCATTCCTGTGGGAGACCAATTAATAGGGAGGATACTGGATCCGCTTGGCACGCCTATTGACAAGGGAGGAGCTATTGAGACCGCCGGCTTCAGCCCTATAGAAAAAGAATCTCCCGGAGTGCTTGATAGGGAACCCGTGAGCCGGCCGCTGCAGACAGGGATAAAGGCCATAGATTCTATGATCCCGATAGGCAGAGGGCAGAGAGAACTCATAATCGGGGACCGCGGGACCGGCAAGACTGCGATTGCTATCGATACGATCCTTAATCAAAAAGATTCTGGCATACTTTGCGTCTATGTAGCCATAGGCCAGAAAGCCTCAACCATTGCGGGTATATATGATGTGCTCCGCAATAAAGGGGCTATGTCATATACCACGATAGTTTTTGCGGGAGCTAATGACAGCCCTTCTCTGCAGTATATAGCCCCTTACTCCGGATGCGCCATAGCCGAAGAATATATGTATTCAGGAAGGGATGCCTTGATAGTGTATGACGATCTTTCAAAACATGCTGTAGCGTACCGCCAACTTTCGCTTCTTTTAAGGAGACCGCCTGGAAGGGAAGCCTATCCCGGGGATATATTCTATCTGCATTCCAGGCTTCTTGAGAGAGCCGCTAAATTATCCAAAGAAAAAGGTTCCGGGTCCCTTACAGCGTTACCTATAGTTGAAACACAGGCAGGGGATATCTCATCCTATATACCTACAAATATAATATCCATAACCGACGGGCAGATATATCTTGAGACCGATCTGTTCAATTCCGGAATAAAACCGGCCATAAACGCGGGACTCTCTGTTTCCAGGGTGGGCGGGGCGGCTCAAGTTCCCGCGATGAAAAGCGTGGCCGCCAATCTGCGCCTCGACCTGGCCCAGTACAGAGAGCTTTCGACTTTCTCCCAGTTCTCTTCTGATATAGACAAGGGTACCAGGCAAAGGCTTTTGAGGGGTGAAAAGCTGGTGGAGATGCTTAAACAGGACCAGTATGAGCCCATGTCCGTTGCCGACCAGATAGTGGTCATATTTGCAGGGATAATGGGCGCTTTTGACGATATAAAAGATGAAGACCTTCCGAAGTTCCAGAAAGGGCTGGCGAGCTACGTTAGGAACAATTATTCAGCTCTTACGAACGAACTCTCCGCAGGCAATGCTCTTGAAGACAGCAGAAAAAAACAGCTTTCGATAGCTATAAATGCATATAAGGCCATGTTCGGAGGCAAGGATAACTGATCATGAAGAGCCAGAGCAGTATAAAAAGGAAAATAAGGACGGTAACCAGCATAAGAAAAGTGACGAATGCTACGGCTGCCATAGCCAATATCCGGCTTCAGGCGCTTTTTGCTCCTTTGGCAAGCCTTAGGAACTATCGGGACGACCTGGCAATATCCGCTAACGATATATCGGGCCATATAGATCAGGTGTTGTTAAAGTCTGCTGTCCCGTTCTTTAGAAAAGGCCGGACCTCAAAAGTCCTTTTCATGGTCTTTACGTCCGACAAAGGTCTTTGCGGCATGTACAACAGCCGGCTTTTACAGGATGTCGCGGAAGCTTCCAGGACTCAGATCCGACTCGGGAGAAAACTAAGCTTTATATCTTTTGGGAGGCATGCCTCCGAATATCTGTCAAAAATGAACAGGAACGTGATAAAAAGCTACCCGGCCGTATGCTTGGCAGGTTCACAGTCGCTGGCGCGGGAACTATTAAAAGAGATATCCGAAATGTTCGTTTCAAAGGCGGTTGACGAGGTGCACCTGTTTTACAACCGTTTTGTGTCCGTAGGGAAACAGGATGCGGGACATTCATTGCTGCTTCCCCTTGATTTCTCCGAATTGTCGTCAAAGGAAAAGCGTGTTGATACGACGGTTCATAACGGAGATGTGCATGGGAGATCCGCCATAAGATATAAAGTGCCGGATTTTGAGCTGGACCCGCCTTTTTCCGGACTTTTGAAAAGTTTCCTTTCGCATTATCTCGAAATAATGATACGCATGGCGATCCTTGAGAGCGCCGCCGGAGAACAGGCTGCGCGCATGTCTGCCATGCAGGAATCAACTTCGAATGCCGATGACCTGATAAAGGACCTGTCAATGGAATATAATAAAATGAGGCAGGCGCAAATAACCAGGGAACTGATCGAAGTTGTAAGCAGCGCGGAGGCTTTGAATTGATGGTACAAGGCAAAATAAGGCAGATAGTCGGTCCGGTCGTGGATGTCGAATTCCCTGAAGACCGGTTGCCGGCCCTTTATAACGCTCTTAATGCAAGCTGCAACGGGAAAAAAATAGTCATGGAGGCGGAATCCTATCAGGGGGACGGGATAGTGAGGTGTCTTTCCCTGAACTCGGTTGACGGTCTTTCCCGCGGTCAGGAAGTGTTTGATACCGGGGCTCCTATATCGGTACCTGTAGGAGATGAGACTCTCGGCAGGATGTTCAATGTCCTTGGGGAGCCTATAGATATGAAAGGCGAGATCAGTACTCAAAAAAGATACAGCATACACAGAAAAGCTCCTCCTCTTGCCGAGGTAAAACCGGTCACGAATATTTACGAAACAGGTATCAAGGTCATAGATCTTTTATGCCCGTATCCTAAGGGCGGGAAAATAGGGCTTTTCGGAGGGGCGGGAGTAGGTAAGACCGTTCTTATAATGGAATTGATCAGGAACATAGCCACTCAGCACGGAGGTGTGTCTGTATTTGCCGGCGTGGGGGAAAGGACCAGAGAGGGCAACGGATTGTGGCATGAGATGAACGCTTCGGGCGTCGTAGACAAAACGACCCTTGTTTTCGGCCAGATGAACGAAGCTCCGGGAGCAAGGTTCATCGCGGCGTTGTCCGGACTTACCCAGGCGGAATATTTCAGGGATGAGAAAAAACAGGATGTCCTTTTCTTCGTGGACAATATTTTCAGGTTCGTTCAGGCGGGACAGGAAGTTTCTACCCTTTTGGGCCGCATCCCTTCCGCTGTCGGATATCAGCCGACATTGTCGGAAGAGATGGGAAGCCTTCAGGAAAGGATAGTTTCGACAGATAACGGGTCCATAACTTCCGTCCAGGCAATATATGTGCCCGCGGACGATCTGACCGACCCCGCGCCCGCGACCACCTTTTCCCATCTCGATGCCACGACGGTGCTTTCCAGGGAACTTACCGAAATAGGCATCTATCCGGCGGTCGACCCTCTCAGTTCTTCGTCAAGGATGATGAACCCGAAAGTCATAGGCGAGGAGCATTTTAAGACAGCCAAAGAGACCGTAAGGATACTTCAGCGTTATAAGGACCTTCAGGACATCATAGCCATACTCGGGATGGAAGAGCTTTCTTCGGAAGATAAAATAGTCGTTTCAAGGGCGCGAAAGATACAGCGTTTTCTGTCCCAGCCGTTCTTCGTGGCGGAAGATTTTTCCGGCCACAAGGGGAAATTCGTTCCTCTTAAAGAAACGATACGAGGATTCAAGGAGATAGTCGAGGGATTCCACGACAATCTGCCGGAATCATCTTTTTATATGAAAGGCGTCATAGACGAGGTAACGGAACATGCCGATGAACTTAAAGATATTAAACCCTGATACGACCATTGTGGACAGGTCGGTTGATTACGTCCAGCTCACGATGAAGAGCGGTGCCATAGGCATATTATCTGGGCATACTCCGTTTGCCGGAGAGATTGTAAAGTCTTATATCAAATTCTCCTTTGACGGCAAAGAAGAAAAAGTCCCGCTGGAGGGAGGCTATGCAGTGGTAATGCCCGATAATGTCAAAGTTTTTGCGGCGGAAAAATATTAATGAGAAAACTTATTGTGAACGGCGGAAAAGCCTTGTCCGGCACAGTTTCCGTAAGCGGATCCAAGAATGCGGCCCTGCCGATACTCGCGGCCTCGATATTGCTTGACGGCAAGGCGTCTATAACCAATATTCCTCTTTTGAACGATGTTATAACCATGATGAGGGTACTTCGGACTCTGGGTTTGAGGGTCGAATACTGTGAACCTAATACCATGAATATCTGGGTCAACGGCAAGATCAAGCATGTCGCTCCTTATGAACTTGTCACAAAAATGAGGGCTTCCTTCTTCATAATAGGGCCTATGGTTTCCAGGATAGGTCTGGCCAGGGTCCCGCTTCCGGGAGGCTGTGCCATAGGTTTCAGGCCTGTGAACTATTATCTCAAAGGGCTTGAAGCCATGGGCGCATCGATAGAGATGGAGCACGGATTCGTGAAAGCCCAGGCCGGCAAATTAAAAGGAGCTCCTATATATCTTGATTTTCCGTCCGTGGGAGCTACCGAAAGCCTTATGATGGCTGCCGTTCTGGCGGAAGGCGACACTACAATAGAAAATGCCGCCCAGGAACCCGAAATAATAGATCTTGCCAATTTTTTGAACAGATGCGGGGCCAAAATATCAGGGGCCGGGACCCAGACCGTGTCGGTAACCGGTGTAAGAAGCCTGAGGGCCGTGGATTATAAAGTAATTCCCGACAGGATAGAGGCTGGTACTTTAATGGCGGCTGCCGCCATAACCAACGGCGATGTCACCATAAAAAATATCATACCGGAGCATATCAGTTCTCTTTCGGTCAAACTTCAGGAAGCCGGAGTGAACATAGATATCAGCGGGACCTCTGCCAGGGTGACAGTGCCAGAAAAATTGAAGGCCGCCAATATAAAGACATTGCCTTATCCCGGGTTCCCCACCGATATGCAGCCTCAGCTCACTTCACTGCTATCAGTGGCAAAAGGGACCAGTGTCATAACAGAATCAATATTTGAGAACCGTTTTATGCATGTTCAGGAGCTGAAAAGAATGGGGGCCGATATCCAGATAGAAGGACACAGTATAATAGTAGAAGGGGTCCCTAAGCTTTCGGGGGCTCCCGTAAGGACGTCCGATCTGCGGGCG
>CALFCX010000092.1 GCA_937950635.1 uncultured bacterium | reverse complement strand
GACCACCGAGATCTACACTCTTTCCCTACACGACGCTCTTCCGATCTTAGAAAAAGAAGGCTTCCATGCGCACGAGCTTGACAGGATACTCAACAATAAGAGCGGGCTGCTCGGA
The DNA here is from genome assembly GCA_937950635.1 of uncultured bacterium. Classification (GTDB taxonomy): domain Bacteria; phylum Margulisbacteria; class WOR-1; order JAKLHX01; family JAKLHX01; genus CALFCX01. Next base: position 1,229 of record CALFCX010000092.1, on the reverse strand, counting down.
ATAACCGGCAAATACTCGGACAGGCGCGACATAGATCTGGCGGCGGCTGAAGGCAACGAGCGCTGCGTTCTTGCCCAGGAAATGGAAGCTTACCGGCTGAAAAAATATATCGGCTCGTATGTGGCATCCATAGGCTGTGTAGATGCCGTAGTTTTCACCGGAGGGGCCGGAGAATTGAACCCCGCACTCCGGGAAAGGGTCCTGGAAAACCTCGATTGCATAGGCATATCAATAGACAAAGAAAAGAACCTGGCAACAAGGACTCGTGAAGCGGAGACAGAGATATCCAAGCCGGACTCCAAAATAAAGGCTTTTGTGATCCCCACCAACGAAGAGATCGTTTTCATAGAGGATGTGGTGGCCATACTTGAGAACAGGTACGATATCCACACTAATTTCACCTATTCTTTCGAGAGCCCGGAATATAGGATAAGCTGACAATGGAAATACGCTATTTTCAGGATGAGAAATGCAAGGACCTTTCCCCTTTTATTCAGCTCAGGCACCCTCATGAGATCAGATGCGGGATTCTTACCCTTGAGGAAAAAGTAACACACGCTTTAAAAGACTCAAAACTCGGGAAGGATTGTATTGTTTTTGTGAATTCCAGGCTTTTGATGAACGATGACATCAAGAAAGAGCTAAAGAACAAAGCTCATTCTTTTGTTCTTGTGAGCAATGGAATAATAGCGCTTGCAGTCGTAAAAAAAGCGGACAAAATATCTCATGAGCAGATCGAAGAACTATGCGCGGAAAAGATCTCCGTAAGATCCTGCCTGATAGAATATCCGTGGGACTTGATATACAAGAACGGGGAAGAAATCTCAAACGACTTAAGACTGCCTTCTGTAAGAGCAGGGTTAAAACTTGCTCCAACAAAGAAAAAAGGCACTATATCCGTCCTAAACCCAAAAAATATTTTCATATCAAAAACCGCGAAGATATATCCGGGTGTTGTGATCGATGCTGAAAAAGGCCCTGTCGTCATAGATGAGAAAACAACGGTCATGGCCAATTCGGTGATAGTCGGGCCCGCATATATAGGCAAAGGCTCGGTAATAAAAGCGATTTCAAAGATATACGGAGGAACATCGATCGGTCCTATGTGCAAGGTCGGAGGGGAAGTGGAATCTGCTATATTCCAGGGATACTCAAACAAACAGCATGAGGGCTTCATAGGCCAGATCGGAAGAGCACACGTCTGAACTCCAGTCACGGCTACATCTCGT
>CALFCX010000091.1 GCA_937950635.1 uncultured bacterium | reverse complement strand
GGGCTATTTAAATAGGTTCGCGATGTTGCCGGCCCATATTTTTGCGTCCAGAGAGTTCTGCCGGGGATTTTTGAGCACATCCGCGAAATCGCTCTCGCTTATTATGTCGTTGCCCTCGAGCTCCTTCTTCATGTTCTCGAAAGTCTTTGCGGGGCTTCCTTCATGCGTGCAAAAAAGGGCTATCTTTTTGTCTTTTATCTTTATATCCTTGAAAAAAGTCCGAAGCGCCGGGGCAAAAGTGTAAGCCCAGACCGGCGTTCCGAGGAATATCACGTCATACTCAGCCGGGTCCTTGGAAAATGGCAGGAGTTCGGGCGTTTTTTTCTGCACGACCTGTTTTCCGCCCCAGAAGAACTTCATAAATCCTTTTGTTTTTATGTCATTTTTGACCTTGAGCTCCAAAATATCCGCTTTTATCTCATGAGCGACGGCTTCCGCGATCAAACGCGTGTTCCCTTCGAAAGAATAGTAGATCACAAGCATCTTTTTTGCGCTGTCCATGTTACGGGATATTATGGAAGAGAAAAAAATCAAAGTCAATAGTGACATTTTTCCTGGACGTTGTAACTTTTAGTCATGCAAAGTTATCCACAGGGAAGCGAACAACCTGTTGACAACTATTTGCCAAGTATGGTTTAATACTACTAAATCGATAGGAATAGTGGTAAATATGAAAATATCCACCAAAGGCAGGTATGGGGCAAAGATAATGATAGATATCGCCGGCAGCGGCGAGCTTGCTCCGATCCTTGTAAAAGACATCTCAAAAAGGCTGAATATTTCAGAAAAATATTTAGGCCAGTTGGCTTTGATGCTGAAAAATGCCGGACTTTTGAACTCGGTAAGGGGTGCGAAAGGCGGATATCTGCTTTCCAGGCCGGCGGCGGACATAACATTGTACGATATCGTGGAATCTCTGGAAGGGCCTATCTGTTTTGCCGACAAAAATGAAGGTTGTGCGGCAACTATTATCTGGGAAGAGATAGCAAAATTTGCGGAAGATCGAATGCGCGAAGTATCTCTGTCCGAACTTGTCGAGATGCAGAGAGATCTCTCGCAAAAATTTGCTTATACCATTTAAGGAGGGAAAATATATGACGAAAATATATGACGACATAACAAAAACAGTGGGGAACACGCCGCTTGTAAGGCTTCAAAAAATAGGGAAAGGGCTTTGCGCCAATATTCTCGCGAAAGTCGAGTCTTTTAACCCTTTGTCGAGCATAAAGGACAGGACCGCGCTTTCCATGATAACGGACGCGGAAGGCAAAGGCCTTATCAAAGAAGGCGGCACGATCGTCGAGCCGACAAGCGGGAATACGGGAATAGCGCTTGCTTTTATCTGCGCGTCCAGAGGATATAAACTGATACTTACGATGCCGGAAACGATGAGCATAGAAAGAAGGCAGCTGGTTCAGATATTGGGGGCGGAAGTCGTTTTGACCCCGGGGCCTGAAGGGATGACGGGTGCGGTGAACAGGGCCCAACAGCTACAGAAAGAGATCCCGGGGGCTATAATACTGCAGCAGTTCGATAATCCCGCCAACCCTAAAGTGCACAGGGAAACGACTGCTAAGGAGATATGGGACGATACGGGGGGAAAAATCGACATCCTGGTCGCCGGAGTGGGAACAGGGGGCACGATCACCGGGATAGGCGAGGCCCTAAAGAAAAAGAAAAAAAATCTTAAGACGATAGCCGTGGAGCCGGATACTTCCCCGGTATTATCTGGCGGGAAGCCCGGGGCGCACAAGATACAGGGGATAGGCGCGGGCTTTGTTCCTTCGGTATTGAACAAAGACGTCCTGGACGAAGTGATACGCGTAAAGGACGAAGACGCGGGGATAATGGCGAGAAGACTGGCAAAAGAAGAAGGCATCCTGGTCGGGATATCTTCGGGGGCCGCTTTGTGGGCAGCGGTAGAAGCGGCCAAGAGGCCCGAAAATAAGGATAAAAATATCGTGGTGATACTTCCGGACAGCGGAGAGAGATATCTGTCGACCTGGCTTTTTAAGGAATAAAAGAATGCGTTTGACCATAAACGGGGAACAAAAGGACATAAGCGAAGGAGTCAACAACATCGACAAACTGCTTGACTCGCTTTCAATAAAGAAACAGTCGACAGCCGCGGAGCTTAACGGCAAGATAATCGGGCAGAAAGAATGGAACAGCGCCGCGCTTAAAGACGGGGACAGGCTTGAGATAATAACTTTTGTCGGCGGAGGATGACTTGAGCGCATTTGAAGAAGGCATAAAAAAGTATTTTTCTGATGAACAGCTTGTAAAGATACGGCGGACAAAGATAGGCATCGCCGGCTGCGGAGGCCTGGGATCTAATATCTCCGCGGCTCTTGTTCGCTGCGGTTTCGCGGACTTTGAAATAATAGACCATGACGTTGTTGAAGCGAGCAACCTGAACCGGCAGAATTATTTTTTGGACGATATAGGAATGTCAAAGACCGAGGCAACGGCAAAGAGACTGATTAGCATAAATCCCGACCTGTCAATCTCCGCTAAAAAACTTTTTCTGGACCAAAACAACATTGCCGCGCAGTTCAAGGACAGGGATATCGTTTTTGAGGCGCTTGATAGCGCGGAGGCGAAAAAACTTTTTCTCGAAACATTCGGCAACACAAAAAAACTTGTCATCATGGGAAGCGGCATGTCGGGGATCTCCAACGAAAAACCGATAGCGGTGCGAACAGCCCGCGAAAATGTTTATATCGTCGGGGACGAAGAGTCCGATATCTCCAGCGGCCTGCCGCCGCTTGCGCCGCGGGTGATAGCCTGCGCCGCGATGATGGCCGGCGTGGCGCTTGAGAAGGTCTTGTCATGAAAACTCTTATCATCAAACACATAGGGAACGAAGGCCCCGTAACTATAGGGGTGTACTTAAAGAAGATCAAGGCTGAGACACAAACTATCGAGCTTTGGCGCGGCGAAGAACTTCCAACCGACCTGTCCGATATCTCTTCTGTCGTGTGTCTGGGTGGGCCGATGAACGTTTATGAGGAAGAAAAATACCCTTTTTTGAAAAAAGAGAACGCTTTTATAAAAGAAGTCCTGAAAAAAGGCATCCCCTTCTTCGGGGTGTGTCTTGGCGCACAGCTTCTGGCAAAGGCCGCCGGCGCGAAAGTCTATAAAGCGGCGGAAGAAGAAATAGGCTGGTCCAAAATAAAACTGACGCAAGAAGGCAAAAAGGATAAGATATTTTCCGGCCTGGATGCGGACACTCTTGATGTGTTCCAGTGGCACGGCGACACTTTTGATATCCCAAAGGGCGGAGTTCTGCTGGCCGAAGGCGATAAGGTCAAGAACCAGGCGTTCAGAATAGGCAGCGCCTACGGCTTTCAATTCCACATCGAAGTCGACGAAGAGAAACTATCGGAGTGGTTCGTAAAAGATCCAAGAAAAGAAGGATTTGTGGGGTATCTTAAAGAAATACAGCATTTGTATTCAGTTAATGCTCAAGGACTATATAGAAATCTTTTATGCTAGTTTTTCAGCCTAAGTAGAGGAAGATCTAAATTCTTTTAGTTTAGACTCAGCACAATTTGCGATGCTCTTTAACCACAAGTTGTGATTATATGTGGTTGTGGCAAGGCTTTTCCTTATCGCGTTTGCAAAAGCCGTTTTTACTTCTTTTTCAACGTCTTCCCATTCCGCTCCCACATCTTTGATAAGCCTTGACATTACATCCGACCATTTTTTCGTTTTGTTTTTGGAATTGCCAGAAGCATTTCTTTTTTTCTGAAAATCTTCTATAGAAAATGTGCGATTAATAGAAGATGATATTTCGTTAATATACAGGGTTGGATCAAAAATGTCTTCAAACTCAGTTTCCTGGCAACCATCTCTAGTAGGAACAGTAAAAATATCTTTTGTGCATATTAGGCCAGAGTCTTTAATGGTTCTTGCGGCTTGCAAACCCTCATTGTCAGAATCGAGTATGATGATACATTCAGCGGTATCTCGAGCCAACGCTTTTAAAAAATTTAATACCTTTGATGCCCCTTGAGCATTAAGAACTTTAATTCTTCCTTGCTCAAAAGCGGTTTTTAGACTCGGACAAATAGAAGCAATCAACAGTCCAATACAATTGTTCTCCGTCTCGCCCTCAACAAGTATAGTTAGCTCTGCCGATGTAAGATTGTCTTGAGGCTTTATGCCTAGAGATTTTGCTATTTCAGATAAGTTATTTGCTGGATGAGAAAAGCATGAGAATGGTTTCTTGTTGGCGCAATCAATTATTATATTTGATTTTATGCTTTCTCGCTGGATTAAAATGGGAGAGTGTGTAGAAATTAATACCTGAAATGACTTGCTTAAAGAATTAAGGTTTGTCTTGGTGTCGTAAATTGCAGAAGCATGAAGATGTGCTTCTGGCTCTTCTATGGCAAACACAAGGTTTTTACTAAGCTTTTGTTTTGCCAGAAACTGTAGCAGCGACATTATAAAAATACTTTTTACTCCATCTCCTTTTTGGCTTAACGAGGTTTTTGCCCCATCGGTTATTTCAACATCTTTTAATGAAACGATGTCTAAAATATCCGGTTCGCTAGTCAAAAGGCTAATGCCTGTTAAATCTCTCAAAGATTTTTGTAGGTGGGTTTTTAAATCCTCCTCGAGCTTTTTAAGAGGAGCATCGATGTCTTTTTGGATTTGTGCTATATGTTTTTTTGCCTTTTTATCATTTTGTATTGCATTAGATATCAATTCGGAATAAATCGAACGTCTAAAATCGTTTACGCTTCTGTTTGCCGGGATATATATAAAATTAAAGTTATCAGAAAACCACCCAATAAAATCGCGAATTTTGTCTTTTGGGATGTGTGCGCAATTGCGTATCCCATTAAACATATCGCGATCACCCAATATCTTAGGCCGTTCAAATTTTAGGTCAAGTATTATTTCTCGAGGTAGAGACAATCCAATTCTTGAATTTATTTCAACAATATCTTCGTCGGACAGTTCGATTTTTGCGCTAAATGACGTAATGGCTTTTGGCCCCCGCTTAGTTTTTTTGTTGTTGGGTAGTCCTTGTCGAAAACATAATAATTTCTTCCCCATATACTAGTATCTGTCCTAAATGGAGATCTTTTAGACCAATAAGTATTAAAGAAAAGATTCATGGCAGACAGTACGGTGCTTTTGCCGTAATTATTTGGTCCGGTAAGCACGGTTAATTCGCTAAGAGTAATTGTGTTTTTCTTGTCAAACGCTCTAAATAATCCTAAAGAAAATTCTTTTATCTTCAATTGTTTCTCCTTTTTTCACCAATCCAATCCCTCTATCCCCTTATCACCCAGATCATAATAATGTTTTATCTTTTTCATCTGTGTGACAAGGTCTATCTTACGCGATAGTTCCGGCGGCAGGACGCGGCCGGTAAGTATCAGATGCGCTCCCGAATCCCTCGCGGCGGCTATCAGCTCTCCGATGTCATTATTGCTTAATAGCCCCGCAGCCGCGGCGTCGAATATTTCATCCAGCACGACAAGGAAATATTTTTTAGACGCGATCAGCTTTTTCGCGAGCGCCAAGCCTTCCGCGGCCTTTTTCGCGTGCGGCTCTTTTTTGGACGGGTCAAGAAAGAACGACGCGTCTCCCGCAAGATGAATGTCTATACGATCGCATTTTTTTAGGTATTTGTATTCGCCGCAGCGTTCCTGGCCTTTTAAAAATTGTACGACCGCCGCTTTTTTTCCGTGGCCCGCGGCGCGAACAGCGTGACCTATGGCCGCGGAGGTCTTTCCTTCTCCGTCGCCGATGAAAGCGAGGACCTTATTGTTTGAGGATATCATTTTAGAAAAGGGCGGGGTTCAAACCCGCCCTTACAATATCACCAGCACTTAGAATATCCGCAGGACTTGCAGACTATGCAGCCTTCGGAGTAATCCACCATACTGCCGCAATCGGGGCACTGCGGGCACATGTCGGTGCGTATCTCGCGCTCTTCCATCACGGCGACAGCCGCCGGCACTGCGGCCGCTTCAACCGCCTTTGCGACAACGGGGTCTACCAGCGCGATCTCGTCTTCCACGTGGCCGTTACCGTTGCCGTTATTTCCGTTGCCGTTCCCGTTGGAGCTCTCAATATAGCGCTCAATGGTCTTTGCTATGGCGTCAGGGCACGACAGGACCATCCCGCCGTTCACCCAGATAGGGGACGGGCACCTGATGCCTTTTACCTGTTTGAGTATCGCTTCTTTGTCGATTCCGCAGCGCAGACAAAGCGAAATAAGGCGGCTTATAGCTTCCGACTGTGACGACGCGCAGCCTCCGGATTTTCCCATCTTGGCGAAAACTTCGCAAAGCCCGGCCTTGTCCTCGTTGATCGTTACATAAAGATTGCCGCAGCCGGTGTTCATCCGAAGCGTCCTTCCCAAAGTTTCGGAAGGTCTTTCTCTCGGGACTATCCCGGTGTGCTTTTTTTCCTGCTTGTTCTTGCTCTCGATGTTGAGCACCTGGGTCTCGCGGCTCTTGTCGCGGTAGATGGTTATGCCTTTGCATCCTTCTTTGTAAGAGAGCATATAGGACGTTTTTATGTCTTCCACCGAGGCCGTGTTGGCGAAATTTATGGTCTTTGAAACGGCGTTGTCGGTGTATTTCTGGAAAGCGGCCTGCATCCTTAGATCGGAAGAGCGTCGTGTAGGGAAAGAGTGTAGATCTCGGTGGT
>CALFCX010000090.1 GCA_937950635.1 uncultured bacterium | reverse complement strand
TGGAATTGTTCCTTTATTTCCATGGGGAATTTGCCTGTAAGCATCTTTTCCCTAAGTTCTTTTGCCGAATCAAAATATCCTTTTTCGGTCTTTTGTTCCATGAACAGCTTCCACCAGCCGTTCTGTACTATATAGGTATAAAAGACATCGGCCCCTATGTAGAATGAGTCATGAGGCTCCAGCTCCGTTCTCCAGTCGGCTGACGTATCTTTGGAAAGTATTTTTCTGGCAAGCAGCATGCCTACGGTTTTCCCTCCGATCATCCCGGTGCCTATAAGACGGGATTTGATCTCCAGAAGGTCCTCTAATGAAAAATATTGTTTTGCGAAAAGCAGCATCTTCTGGTCTTTTCCTATCATTATCTTTGAGAGCTTGTCCGCAGCAGCTTTCTTTCCTTCGGTCTCTTTTCCGCCTTTATACTGCTCTGTTTCCAGGAAAAGCCTGTCCCAGTAATCAAGGGCCCTTTCAGCGTCCTCAAACTTCGTGTTAGCGACGGAAGAGAATAATTTTGCGGCATCAAAGCTGTTAGTTATGGGGATGAACTTGTCTTTGTCCTGGACATGAGGAAGGAACATGGTAGGGGAATACCTGTTCCATACCTTGAGAGGGTGCACGTAGAACCTTTTTTTTATGTCGTACACGTCCAACAGAAGCTGTGTGGTCTCTCTTATTCTGGCTATTGTCCTGAAGGAATGTTTGTTCCTTAAGATGGCGAAATATGCGATGGTATTGAGCTCAAAAAGATACGGACATGTTATAAGGAAAAAATTGCCGGTCATAAGGTCGCTGGCCCAGGCCGAGAGAAGCTCTGACAGGCAGTCGAAAATGTAAAAAGCCCCTTCTCCTTCGCATGCGGCGATATCGTGGACCCGTTTAGAGAATGATTCGAAACCGTTTTCGGCGCTCAGGTTGTAGACCTTTATGCCCGGTTGCTCGCATATCAAGGGTTCGTGGGATGCGAACCTGATATATACTATATTGCGTTTTTCCTTTAACGCGTTCTCTACGAACTTTCCGGCTAGATAGCGGTAGATTGATATGTCATCTACCTGCCAGACGACATTATCGCCGATCCTTAAATTGTTTATTATCCTGTCCAGTCCCGGGATTCCGGTGCTGGCTTCCAGCAAGTTCATACGGCTTGATTATAACATACAAAAATGTAGGAAAAAGATTGAAAAGGACATTCTTGTATTGTATAATCTATGCATATGGCGCAGAAGAACCTGTTGAAGCACAAGATACAGGAGTTGGCCACTCTTTATGATATAAGCCAGTCGCTCGGCCTTTCGCTGGACATAGAAAAGTCGATGTATTCCATCCTCGAAAAGCTGGATTCGCATCTGGGAATGACGCGCGGGACCATAAGCGTGCTACATCCTAATACCGGCGAACTTCTGATAGAGGCCGCTCACGGTCTTACGGACGCGGAAAAAAGCCGCGGAAAGTACAAATTGGGCGAAGGGGTTACCGGGACCGTTGTACAGACCGGAAAGGCGGCGGTCATACCGAAGATCGGTGAAGAGCCATTATTCCTCAACAGGACAGGGGCCCGGAAAGGGCTGAGCAAAAAGGATGTCTCTTTTATTTGTGTTCCGGTCAAGATAGGCAAAAGCATAGTAGGGGCCCTCTCCGTGGACAAGATATTCGATCCCGGGACCTCGCTTGATGAAGATGTGAGGTTCCTGTCTATAATTGCTTCAATGATCGGCCAGGCCGTGAAAATGCGCCAGCTGATACAGTCCGAGAAGGACAAGCTTATCGAGGAGAATATAAGCCTCAGGAAAGAACTGGAGGAGAAATACAGTTTTAAGAACATAATAGGCCGCAGCAACAGGATGAAAGAGGTCTTTGAAATGATAGCGCGCGTCGCAAAAAGCGATGCGACGGTGCTGATAAGAGGGGAGTCCGGGACCGGAAAGGAGCTGGTGGCCCACGCGATCCATTACAACAGTCTCAGGGCCAAAAAGCCTTTCATCAAGGTGAATATGGCGGCACTCCCGGAAAATCTGGTGGAGTCCGAGCTTTTCGGCTATGAACGGGGGGCTTTTACGGGAGCTTTTGAACGGAAAGCCGGAAGGTTCGAGCTGGCGGAGGGCGGAGCCATATTTCTCGACGAAATAGGGGACCTCAGCTCTGCAACTCAGGTGAAGCTCCTCAGGGTGATACAGGAGCGCGAGTTCGAACGTTTAGGCGGGACGCAGACTATAAAATGTAATGTAAGGATAATCGCCGCGACCAACACGGATCTTGAAAAGGCCGTAAAAGAAGGGCGTTTCAGGGAGGACCTGTATTATCGTCTCAATGTTTTCCCTATTTATATTCCCCCTTTAAGAGAGCGAAAGGACGACATCCTTTTGATAGCCGAACATTTTCTTGATAAGTACTCAAAGGCGAATAACCGCGTCATAAAAAGGATCTCGACCCCGGCCATAGACGCGCTCATGAGCTATCATTGGCCCGGGAACGTGAGAGAGCTTGAGAACACTATTGAACGGGCGGTGCTTATGTGCGAAGGTGAGGTTGTCTATGCCCATCATCTTCCGCCGACGCTTCAGACCTCCCAAACCTCCAGGACCCAGATAGACGACTCGTTGAAGTCCCTTGTGGAAAGCTATGAAAAGGATATAATCTGCGACGCGCTGAAAAGCACCAGGGGCAATAAGGCTAAGGCCGCTGATCTGCTGAAGACCACCGAGCGGATAATAGGCTATAAAATAGACCAGTACCGCATCGATTTTAAGAAGTTTAAAAAATAGCTCCATACATAAATGTATCAAAGCCGCATCTAAACTACAAAATTGTATTTATTTATTTTAACACCCATTTTGTGCTGCAAGCAAGAAAATGTTGAAAATAGGCCAAAAATACACTTCTTTTCTCCTTTAGGTCAGCGACGGCGATTTAATTGCTGGTCATGAGGCAAGTCCTGACGGAAGCAACAATGGGGCTAATACAAACGAAGGGAGAAAAGTGATGAAAAGAACATTCGCGATAATTTCGGTTTGTCTGTTGATGCTCGGGTTTGCGGCCTCTTCCGATGCGGGTATGTATCTGTATGCCAATGCCGCAAATACTTCGGGAGGGTTGAGGTTCGATGTGGCCGAGGGAACGGTCATTGATATTGCCGGCTCTTTGACTTCCAGCTCCGCCGGGTCAAGCTCGGTACTTTATGCCGATATATTCAAGGGTTACTGGGGCTTGGGTGTCCAGGCGACGATACCTTCTGCCGGAGATACCGTGTACGATCTAAGCATCCAGTTCGCCGTTGAGCAGCCCGTTAACGACAACATAGCCCTTGGGATAGGTGTGCCTATCGTGAACGTGAACACCGCGTCGCCCACGACGACAACTATGTTCTCAGCATTCTCCCTCTACAGCATCATAAAAATATAAAGGGAGCTGCGGGAAGAGAGGGGTAAGACAATGATTAAGATAATTAAGCGGAACACACAAAAATGTAGCTATAAAGCAGATATACCTACAAAATTGTGTCTTTTTGGGTATAGGATCGAGGATATTTCCCTTATTGCCGATAAAAAATATTGCGGCGGGTTTATTGCTGGATGTCAGCATGAAAACGCTTCAAGGAAAGGATGAGTATCATGGAAACACTTGCAACTCTTAAGACCGGCATAGATACGATGTGGGTTCTGATCTCTGCGTTCCTGGTATTCTTCATGCAGGCAGGATTCGGAATGGTGGAGGCTGGGTTCATACGGGCAAAGAACACCTGCAATATACTGACAAAGAACTTTCTTGATTTCTGTATGGCCTCCCTGGGTTTTTTCATTTTTGGTTATGCTATCATGTTCGGCCCGGGAAACGGATTATTCGGACTTAAAGGATTTTTCCTTATGGGGGCGGAATCTCCGGTTTCCATACCTTTGTTCGCTTTTTGGCTATTCCAGGCAGCTTTTTGCGGAGCTGCCGCTACCATAGTTGCAGGCGGAATGGCCGAGAGAATGAAGTTTCAGGCCTATTTGATATATTCCTTTGTCATATCAGCTTTCATATATCCTATAGTGGGGCACTGGATATGGGGAGGAGGATGGCTTTCGCAGATAGGTTTTGCTGATTTTGCCGGGTCCACGGTAGTGCATCTTACCGGCGGGATCGCTGCTCTTGTAGGCACCATCATGCTTGGCGCCAGGCTTGGCAAGTTCAACGAGGACGGCTCGCCCAACGTGATCGCGGGGCATTCTATTCCTCTCGCATCCCTTGGGGTTTTCATACTCTGGTTCGGATGGTTCGGGTTTAATCCGGGTTCCACGCTTGCCGTCGGAGACGGTTCTCTTATCGGCAGGATAGCCATAAATACAAACCTCGCAGCGGCAATGGGAGGCATAATGGCGATGGCTTCGGTCTGGAAGCTATTCGGCAAGCCGGATCTTTCTATGGCAATGAACGGAGCGCTCGCAGGCCTTGTGGCGGTGACGGCCCCGTGCGCTTTCATTGACCCGTGGGCTGCAATTGCAATAGGCGCTGTGGCAGGCCTGCTCGTAGTAATGGCAGTGGTGACGCTGGACAGGCTTCACATAGATGATCCTGTAGGCGCCTTTCCGGTTCACGGGATCAACGGAATATGGGGCACTTTGTCGATAGGCATATTCGGCCAGAAAGCACTGGGCCTGGCAGGCGACGGGCTGGTATATGGCGGCGGCTTGGGCCAGCTATTAACTCAGTTGACAGGCGTGGCGGCAGCCGGACTTTTTGTAGCGCTTGCCATGGGACTCGTGTTCAAGCTCATAGACCTTTTCATAGGTCTTAGGGTTAGCAGGGATGAGGAGCTAAAAGGTCTGGACATAGGAGAGCACGGTATGGAGTCATACGCGGGATTCCAGGTGTTCAGCACCCAATAAAAGGACAAAAGGAGGACATTGTCATGAAACTCATAATAGCGATGATCCAGCCGCACAAGCTGACAGATGTGAAAAAAGCGCTGTTCGACGCGCAGGTCTACAAGATGACGGTCACCAATGCCCTGGGCTGCGGCCAACAGAAGGGATATACCGAGACTTACCGCGGAGTGATAAGCGAAGTGAACCTTTTAAAAAAGATCAGGCTTGAGATCGCGGTGAACGATGATTTTGTCGAGCCTACCATAAAAGCAGTGATCAAAGGCGCAAAAACCGGATCCATAGGGGACGGGAAGATCATGGTGATGGATATGGCCGATTGCATAAGGATAAGGACGGGTGAGCGGGGAGGCAAGGCGATAGGGTAAGCTATATAATTTCTAGACCCGAGAGCGGGGCAAGAAAGCCCTGTGAACGGTGAATAACGGTCCCGGACAAAGTCAGTCCGGGATTTATTCAGACAGATGAACAAGGGTGTTTATTTTAGTTTGTATTTGGCCAGCTGTAGTCTATAATTAGGGAAAGGAGAAATATGATGACAAACATTATTGAATTGTACGGCGAGAACGTTTTCAGCATGAAATTGATGCGCCAGCGCCTGTCGGAGGCTACCTATAAATCGCTTTTGGCGACGATCAAAACAGGGAAGAAGCTTGACGCGGGGATCGCTGATGAAGTGGCGGAAGCAATGAAAGAGTGGGCTGTTTCAAAGGGTGCGACTCACTATACCCACTGGTTCCAGCCGCTGACCGGGTCTACCGCGGAAAAACACGATTCTTTCATTGTGCCCGACGGGGAAGGGTCGGTGGTTTGCAAATTTTCGGGCGCCGAACTCACGCAAGGCGAGCCCGATGCTTCAAGTTTTCCGTCAGGAGGACTGCGTGCCACATTTGAGGCCCGCGGCTATACCGGCTGGGATCCCGGCAGCCCGGCATTCATTAAGGACAATACCCTCTGTATCCCCACGGTTTTCGTGGGCTATCATGGCGAAGCTTTGGACAAAAAGACGCCTTTGCTGCGTTCAATGAAAGCGCTCGGAACGCAGGCCGACCGTATGGCCAAGCTTTTCGGCATCCCGATAAAGCAGAAAGCTTATGCTACGCTTGGCGCAGAACAGGAATATTTCCTTGTTGACAGGTCTTTTTACGAAGCGCGCCTCGATCTTCAGCAGACCGGCCGCACGCTTTTCGGAAGCAAACCGGCGAAACACCAGCAGATGGAAGACCACTATTTCGGAGCTATCAAGACCAGAGTGCTGGCTTTTATGCAGGACCTGGATACCGAGCTTTGGAAAATGGGGGTGCCGTCAAAGACAAGGCATAATGAGGTATCGCCGGCCCAGTTCGAAATGGCGCCGGTATTTGAGGAACTGAACCTTTCTGTCGATCATAATATGATCGCGATGGAAGTGATGCGCAAAACAGCGGAAAAGCACGGTTTCGTCTGCCTGCTGCACGAAAAACCTTTTGCCGGCGTCAACGGTTCGGGAAAACATAATAACTGGGCTCTTTGCGGCCCTGACGGCAAGAACTGGCTTTCTCCAGGGGACAACCCTCATTCGAACGCGCTGTTCCTGACAATGATCTGCGCGCTGATGAAAGCTGTCGATACGCATGCCGACATACTGCGCGCGACGGTCGCAACCGCCGGTAATGATCACCGTCTGGGCGCAAATGAGGCCCCTCCGGCCATCATCTCCATATTCCTCGGCGACCAGCTCACGGATATAATCGATCAGATCGAAAAAGGCGGGGCCAAGAGTTCCAAGACCGGCGGACAGATCAGCCTGGGTATAGATACACTTCCGGCGCTGCCCAAAGGGAATACGGACCGCAACCGTACTTCGCCGTTCGCGTTCACAGGGAATAAATTCGAATTCCGTGCAGTCGGCTCCAATCAGAGCTGTGCGGGGTCTAACGTCGCGCTGAACACTATCGTGGCGGAAGCGCTCGATGAGATCTGCACAAAACTGGAGACCGACGTGAAAGCAGGCAGGGATTTCAACGAATCGCTGCAAAAGATACTCGCCGGCATAATTGAAAAACACAAACGCATCCTGTATAACGGCGACAATTATACTGAGGAATGGGCGAAAGAAGCCGAAAAACGCGGCCTGCCTAACGTCAAGAAAACACCGGATGCCCTCAAGGCGTTCAATACGGAAAAGGCGAAGAAGCTCTTCAGTAAATACGGCGTACTTTCCGAAAAAGAGCTGCATTCACGTTTTGAAATATATAACGAAGCCTACGACAAGACGATCGAGATCGAGGCCGGCGTAACGCTGACCATGGCAAAGACCATGTTCATTCCGGCCGCCGTCAGGGCGCAGGCTGAGCTTGCGGAATTGATCAAGACAGTGGCCGGCAGCTCTATGGCAGGTGCTGATGCCAGCCTTGAAGCGATAAGTTCCGAGACCGAGAACCTTTACAAGGCCGTTTCCGCACTGGAGAAGGCGCACGGTGCCGATAAGCTTATTGACGCGATGGGCAAGGTCCGGACCTCGGTTGACGCGCTGGAAAAGATGGTGCCCAAGGATATCTGGCCGGTCCCGGTCTATGCAGAAATGCTGTTCATGATGTAGCTGACCGCTGACCAGATCGAAGGAGAATATGCCGCGGGCAACGTAAGCCCGCGGCTTTTTTATTTTTCCAGGACAACGAAATGATGTCTGTTGCAGGAAGGACTGAGGCCTATCGGAATAGAACCCCCGACAAGTTCCCATCCGGAGAATGACAAAGGCTTTGTGTTGCCTGAAAGATCGATGAAAAGATATTTTTTGCATTCTGAAAAACCGAGCTCCCCTGTATAATATTTTGCCCATGCCTTGCCTTCATGTCCGTCAGGTATCTCTTCTCCGGAGTATGAAAATGCCATTTCCCAGAGAGGCTTTTCGCCGTGTTCAGGTGTCCAGACCGTCCATTTGCCGTTTGATGCCTGATAAGCTACGGAGCATCCGGCTTTTCTTATCTGGCATTTGAACCTGTCATCGGGATTAACTGGCATCAGATAAAATGGAGGATCGAAGTATTCGGGCTTTCTACAAGCTAGTATCCCTATCTGATCTTCCAGGCCGTCAAGATTTTCTATTTCTGGCATTCTCTGAAGGAAATTCCCCACGGTATTTACCGATTCATCGACTACGCCTTCAGTGCCGGGCTGGATATTGATACACATCCATTTGCCGCCGTCGAGGAAGTCTGCTTTCATGGTGAACAACGTGCTTAGAGGCATGCTTACGGTTCCGGCGCTTGAGCCGCATGCGGTCCTTCGCATTACTTCGAACATGAATTCCGGGGTAAGCGGTGAGATATCAAGCGGAGCATCGATCTGCGGAGCAAGTATCCCCAGTCTGTTG
>CALFCX010000089.1 GCA_937950635.1 uncultured bacterium | reverse complement strand
TAGCCGTGACTGGAGTTCAGACGTGTGCTCTTCCGATCTTATTACCTGATACTGATAATAGGCGCCAAGCCGGTTCGGATTTTCGCCGTACCTGCCGTCACCGGGCCTGCGCACAGGCTCGACGTAAGCGACATTCCAGGGTTCCGGCCCCAGCACCCGGAAAAAAGTCGCGGGGTGCATTGTGCCGGCGCCTTTTTCGACGTCGTAAGGCTGCTGTATCACGCACCCGGCGTTCCCCCAGTAGTTGTTCAGGCGGGAGATAATATCCTGAAAATAAAGCGTTTTATTTTTCGGCACAAAATATCCTTTTTGCAAACATAATAACAGATAAGGTATGTCTTAGCAACAATGATCAGAAACCCAAGGTCCTTATTTCAAGCTCCAGAGAAATGCCGGTCTTTTCAAGAACAATGCCCTTTACCCTGTTTATAAGCCCCATAACATCGGAAGCCGTGGCATTGCCCGTATTCACTATATAATTGGCGTGCACCTGCGAAACCTGAGCTCCCCCGATACTCTCGCCTTTGAGCCCGGCCCGTTCAATTATTTTCCCCGCGGATTCTTTGGCGTGGTTGCGAAAAATACAACCCGCGCTCGGATAAGTAAGAGGCTGTGAAGAAGCTTTCAGTCTCAGTATCTCTTTCTGGCTTGCCTGTACAAGCGCCGGGTCTTTTTTTTCAAGCTCAAATTCCGCTTCAAGAACTACGGAGCCGTATTTAAGTATATTGCTGCCTCGGTAAGTGAACCCGCAGTCGGCCTTATCCAGCTTCATGGTTTTCGCGCTCTTGGTAAGGACCTCGACGCTCTTCAGAAAAAGCGAAATGGTCCCGCCCCACGAGCCGGCGTTCATGGCAACAGCCCCTCCGACGGCAGCCGGGATTCCTGAAAAGAACTCAAAACCGGACAACCCTTTTTCCGCGCACATATTCTGCAGTTTTCCCAAATAAGCTCCGGCCTGAACTTTAACATTCCTGCCGTCTATATCTATTTTGTCCATAGCGCCGCAGATCTTTATCACCGCTCCGCGGATCCCGGTATCGGATACAAGCATGTTCGAGCCGTTCCCCATTATGATATACGGCGTGCCGGAAGATGATATTTCAACGAGTATCTTCTTCAGGTCCTCAACTCCGTGAGGTATTATCAGAAGGTCGGCTGGTCCGCCTATCTTAAACGTGGTGTGTTTGGCCATCGGCTCATCGAGAAAAAGATCCGCTTTCACGGAAGACTGAATTTTGTTATATAACTCTTTCATTTTTGTGTTTTTCCCTTAATCTGCTGTAGACTTCTTTGCCTATGGTATTTATGTCCCCGGCGCCCATGGTTATTATAAGGTCTCCCGGCAAGGCGTTGTCCACCAAATAATTCGAAATATCCTGCTTCTTGGGTATGTAGACCACTCCGTCTTGTTTGTGTTTCAGGACCTCGTCGAGGATCGTTTCCCCGGATATGCCGGAAATGGGAGCTTCTCCCGCGGAATAGATGTCCGTCAATACTACATGGTCGGCATCCTTGAAACATGGACCAAAATATTCCCTTAAATGCATCGTCCTGCTGAATCTGTGCGGCTGGAACACGCATATTATCCTTTTTACCGACGACCAGCTTTGTCTTGCGGCTTTCAGTGTGGCAGCGATCTCCGTTGGATGATGTCCGTAATCATCATAGATAAGTATCCCGGAAACCCTGCCGATGAGCTGAAAACGGCGGCGGACGCCGGTGAAGCATCTCAAAGCCGTGTTTATGCTCATAAAATCAAGACCTTCGTCTATCCCCACGGCTATCGTGGCCAGTGCATTCAGCACATTGTGGCTCCCTGGAACGTTCAGTTTAACGTCGCCTAAAAGGCGACCCTTCTTCAGCACCTCGAATTTAACGCTCGATTCCCCGAAAACTATGTTCCTGGCGCGAAAGATCGCCTGTTCACCCATACCGTAAGTTATCACGTCCGCCTGTGTCTCGATCTTTTCGACCATGGCCATGTTCTCCTGATCGTCGGAACACACTACCAGCGACCCTCCCCGCGGCAAGAGATTTGAGAACTCCAGAAAAGTCTCCCTTATTTTAGATATATCGCCGAAATGGTCCAAATGATCGGCCTCGATATTGGTGATCACGCTTATCTTAGGGCGCAGGAAAAGGAACGAGGCATCGCTCTCATCGGCTTCGGCTATGGAATATTTACCGTTGCCGAGACGCGCGTTGCCGCCGACATCTGTAGTTTCGCCGCCTATCAGGAAAGTCGGATTAAGACCGCATTTATCGAACACCAGGGACATCATGGAAGTCGTGGTGGTCTTGCCGTGCGTTCCGGCGATCGCGATAGGGACTTTTGACTGGGCAAGTATCCATGAGAGCATCTCCGCTCGTGGTATGCACTTTATCTGGCGAGCCTTGGCCTCAAGAAGTTCCGGATTGTTCTTATCGATGGCAGAAGAATATACAACGATATCCGCCTCCCTGACATTGGAAGCGGCGTGCTCAAAAAAAATGTGCGCTCCCATTTCCTTGAGCCTTATGGTATTGGCACTCTCCTTTATATCCGAACCGGATATCTTGAACCCCATCTCCAAAAGTATCTTCGCTATGGCCCCTACTCCGCAGCCGCCGATACCCATAAGATGGATGTTCTTAGCCCT
>CALFCX010000088.1 GCA_937950635.1 uncultured bacterium | reverse complement strand
TAGCCGTTATCACGGGAGCCGCTTCTTTAGGAGGCGTTGCCTGCACTACCGCAGGAGCCGCTGCTTTCGCCTCTACCGGCATCGGCTGAGGAATATTTCCAGAAGCTACAGTAACAGGTTCAGGCTTTGCGATCGTAGCCGCTAATGAAGCGAATATATTATCTATAGATTCTTTATTAACGGTACCGGAAGACATTATTTGCTGCAATTGGTTCAGTTGCGGTATTATTTCTTTTGTATGGCTATCTGACGACATTAAAATAGCCTCTTTCCCGGATTCATATAATACGGCCTGTATCGCTTTTTCAGCCGCGGTCTTTACAGGATAATCCGGGCTTTTATCGGATATCATTGTCAGCATTGTTATCAGATCTGTAGCTTTTTCGGTTGTCACAGCCTGCGCCGCTTTTGCCGCGGCAGGCATGAATTTGATCGCCTGCTTAAGTTCTGTCGGTGTGGAAGAAGCCATCAGGTTATCGGCTGTTTGTGCCGGGCTGGCCTTGGCGGAAATATCGCTGACGGCCTTTTCGGCAACAGTCTTAGCCGAAAGAGTTGAAGAAAGCTGGTCCGCGGCTTTGGCTATGCTGTTCATGGACAGCACTATTACTTCTTTAGGGGCGGACTCTATATTGGCCGCTTTGGCTATATTGGCCGTTTCGATGGCTATCATCTTTATCTTTGAGGCATCCGAAACAGGAGCTTCTTTTGCGCTGGATATAATGGCTATAGCCTGTTCTTTTCCCTGAGCTTCAAGCTTCGGTATTATGTTCTCAAGCACCACTATTATCTGCTGTTCCGCTTTTGCCATATCCGACTGCACCGGCATTATGACAGCCGCCTTTGAAGCGCTGTTCAGCTCCGATACGGCATTCCTTGCCGCCACGGCCGCGGTAGCCAGGAACTGAGAATCCTTGCTGACCTTGCCTACATTCATCATCTGCGAAAGGTCTTCTCTTGCGTTCACTATTTCTTTTACTGTAAAAGCGCTGTTGGATACCTGCACCATTCTGGAAGTCTCTTTGCTGATCAGATTGAAGAGGTTCGCTGTAGGCGGTTTTATCTTGGCGTCTTTGTACAATATAACGTCCTTGAATGTATCTATATCTTTGGTAACGCTCTTGTACAGGTTGATCACGTCCTGCCTTGTGACGTTTTTGGGGGCATTGATCTGCGCTATTTCGTCTATCTGGCTCTGGGCGAACTGCCTGAGCGCCTGGTCTATCTCCTTTGTAAGCTTGCTCGGGTCAACGTTAATGGCTTGAGAATACTGCGAGACCACTTTACTTATATCAGCAGTCGGCGTAACCGCCTGCATTATCGCTATGACTTTCACCGCGTCCTGTTGTGAAAGCGTGGTTAGCTCAGATGTTAATTTCTGAGGATTGACTTTTGTTATATTGTTGGCAACCGTATCCATTACCCTGTCAGAAACTGTCATCGGCGTAACCGATGGCTGAGGGGACGGCGTGATCGAAGGCGTCATTGATGGAGTAGCTGATGGCGAAATTGACGGAGTAATGCTTGGTTGGGTTTGTGATGGCGGATTATTTTCTCTAAGTCCGGGAGTTATATCCCTATATTCTTGGCCAGTAACCTTGCTTATGTCAAACTTACCCCTTATTGCATCCTGGGCCATCTTAAAAGTATCTATTTTACCGGGATTTTCCAACATATCCATGAGATTATCCGGAGTATTCCTGTTCATATATCCTTGGGTAAGTATCACTGCCATTGACCTCGAGAAATCCTCTGATAATTCTGCTGCATTATCGACCGGCGTCAGATCGAACCTGTCGTAGATGTCCAGCCTGTCACTTACAAAATGGGATACCTCGTGATAGAACTCCTGCATTGCTGTTATCTTTGCATCCATTCCATTCTGGGTTGTTGGATTGCTTACAGCTGCCGCTAACTTATCTACATTTATGTAAGCCGTATTTGTGTTCGGGTCATAATGAGAACTGTCGTTTGTAATATGTATCGATAAAGACGCTTCTTTGTCAGGGATGTTAGACAGCGCCCTGAGAAGCAGCTGGTTGCTCATAAGCTCTTTTACTGCTTCGTTGATAAACTGATTTTCGCTGATTTTGGGTGATAGAGACCCTTTGTCGGCGCCCAGCATTTCTTTTATGGCTTTGGCGGCATCAGGCTCAATGACCGGGGTTATGTTAACAGGCAGCGAAGGATCCGATACCTTCATCTCTCCCAAAACTGCCTGATCTACCCACTTAAAGAGAGTATCGTTCAGAATAGATCCTATTGCTTCTCCCATGGCCTGCTGTAGAACATTTGAGATCGCTTGGGCTATTATATTATCTTTCCCCTTGAATATCTTGGCCATTATCTCGCTTTGTATCAGTTCGTTTATAGCCCCCTGGAAAGCGCTTATAAGGGCCCGTTCTACAACGTCCTCGACTAGTTTATTGTCCAAGAAGGCGGCATCTGCATCGTTAAGAAGGCTTCCGAGAGCTCCTCCCAAAGCGGCCGCGGCAATAGGGCTCTTTTTAGCGATCTGTTCGGTGGCCAAGCCAACTATTGCTTCTTTTATCGCACCTTTTATCGCATCCGTCATTTGGTCCTTGATATTATCCCAGCTGAACTGTTTTGGACTCAGCATCTGATTGAATCCTATGGTCAAACCTGCCTGCAAGATGCTTCCGACCAGTTTCTGCAATATACCGTTCTTTATATTTAGCTTTTTCATTATTTCCTGGGTGACTGCAGATGCTAGTGCTTTTACCAAAATATTCTTGAAAGCGGATAACAGACTTGATGCATTTATGGTTTGACCGGCAAAAGGATTTATTGCGTTCCCTGCCTGCTGTAAAGCATGCCCTATAACCTGGGCGGGAGTACTCGCAACTGTTGATGCCGCTCCTGCTGCTCCTCCTGTTGCTGCACCTTCTCCTGCGCCCGAAGCTGCACCTTCTCCTGCGCCCGAAGCTGCACCTTCTCCTGCGCCCGAAGCTGCAC
>CALFCX010000087.1 GCA_937950635.1 uncultured bacterium | reverse complement strand
GACCACCGAGATCTACACTCTTTCCCTACACGACGCTCTTCCGATCTTATTCCCGCCGTTGAGCGGCTGATTGATGCCGGATATGGATATCTTTCTTCCGTTACTTAATTTTAAATATCCGGTCATTTTTACGCTGTTGATAGCGGCCGTCCCGTTCTCGTAAAAAATGAGAGAGGTCCTGTTGAACAAGGGGGAGGAAACTATCTGCCGGTTTATTATGAGGGTCCCGACAGGCGTCCCGTCCGCGAAAAAGAAGCTTCCGTTTACGCCTGCGATGCCTTCGTACATTTTGAGGAAACTTTTTACGGTTTTTCTGGCGAAATGGGAGTATTTTATGTCCTGCTCCGGCGCAAACCCGAAAAAGCTAAGCACTGAACCTATAGCATCGCCGCTGTTCTTTGGTTTTAACTGGGATACCGCCATCACCGGCATTACATTATATTTCTTAAGGTCCACCAAAATGGCTTTTGCCTTTATTATATTATCGTGTACCATCTCTTCCAGATCATATAAAGAAATGCCGTTCCCAATATTATGTGTGTGTCTTAAATATTTGTTATTCTTTGCGTTGTCCTGCGGTACCTCTATAGGGTGCGGAAGCTCTGATGTTGAGCCTGTCGAGGGTCTCAGCAGGTCTATCACTATCCTTGAAGGGTCCTGCAGGACGAATATTTTGCTTTCCATTGACGGATTGACAACTGCATTAATTATGACTGACCCTTTCACTGGGGATATCACAAAAGAATCCACCATCGCGTCGGTTATGCTGTAGTTGCCGATATCGCCGTTCAATGTTGTGTTGCCGACTGTCAAGGACAGCCTGCCGTTATCAAATGATGTCTCATACTGGGATTCTTCGGAAATTTCAAGGACAACGCGTATCTTTTCCGGGGAAACACTGTGCCGTACAGATGTGATTTCCGAAGCATGGCAAATTGTGAACAGAGCTAATGAGAATACGGCAAAGTATACAGTATTGTGCAGGGGCCATTTCATACTTTCAATACCGCTCCGGTGTTTGCGGACGTTACAAAGTGTGCATAACGGGCGAGATATCCGGAGAGCTTTTTCTTTAAGGGTTTCCAGCTCTTCATTCTCTCGTCTATCTCTTTTTGGCTGAGCTTAAGTTCCAGTTTTCTTGCCGGTATGTTTATTTCGATCTCATCCCCGTCTTTTATCGCGGCTATCGGCCCGCCTTCGGCGGCTTCCGGGGATATATGTCCGATCGCAGGGCCGCGCGTTCCCCCAGAGAACCGTCCGTCAGTGATAAGTCCCACTTTATCTCCGAGCCCCATGCCGACTATTGCGGCGGTAGGAGAGAGCATTTCTCTCATTCCGGGTCCGCCTTTTGGACCTTCATACCGGATCACCACTATATCCCCGGCTTTTATCTGTCCGGACATTATTGCTTTCATCGCGGCTTCTTCTGCGTCGAAACATTTTGCTTTCCCCGACAGAACTTTAGCGCTGTCATTTACGGCCGTCTGTTTTACTACCGATCCGTTCGGGGCTATATTCCCTTTTAGGACGGCGATACCGCCTTCTTTGTGATACGGGTTCTGCAGGGTTTTTATCACTTCAGTGTCCGTAACTTCGGCTTCTTTGGCCAGTTGTTTTACGGACTTGCCTGATACAGTGTCCCCGTCGTTTATCAGGTCTATCAGCACATGCATGGCGGCCTGAACTCCGCCGGCGTATTCAAAATCCTCCATGAAATGGTCTCCGCCCGGACGCAAGTTGGTTATATGAGGGGTTTTTCTGCTTATTTCTTCGATAGTGTCCAGGGATACTTCAATTCCCACTTCGTGGGCCACGGCCGGTATATGCAAGGCCGCATTTGTGGAGCCTCCAAGCGCCATGTCTATGCGTATGCCGTTCATTATCGCGTTCTTTGTCATTATCTTGCGCGGAGTTATGTCGTTCTTTACCAGCTCAACGATCCTTTCCCCGCTTTCATAAGCTATCATCCTCTTTTTTGAAGATACGGCAAGCGCAGTCCCGCAGCCGGGAAGCGACATTCCCATGGCTTCCGTTACGCATGCCATTGTATTGGCTGTGTAAAGCCCCGCGCATGAGCCGACGCCCGGACAGGCGCAGAGTTCCACTTCTGTAAGTTCTTCTTTGCAGATCTTTCCGTTCTGGCAGGCGGCCAGAGCTTCAAAAGTATCTTTTACCAGGTCTGTTTTTCTGCCTTTGTAGCGTCCGGAAAGCATCGGCCCTACGGTGACCACTATGCACGGAATATTGAGCCTTCCCGCCGCCATGAGCATTCCCGGGGTGATCTTATCGCAAGCCGTCAGAAGCACAAGGCCGTCGAGCGCATGCGCTTTCGCCACGGACTCCACTTCGTCGGCGATCAACTCTCTGGAAGGGAGGGAATAATGCATTCCTTCATGTCCCATGGCTATGCCGTCACAAATAGCCGGAACTCCGAACTCAAAAGCTACTCCGCCGCCGGAATGAATGCCTTTGGAAATGATATTAGCCATGTCTTTCATTGTTATGTGGCCCGGCACGAGATCTGTAAAGCTGTTTGCGATGCCTATAAAAGGTTTAGCAAGACTTCCTCTTGATACTCCGGTTGCATGCAGCAGAGACCTGTGAGGGGCCCTCTCTATGCCTTTTTTTACGTTGTCGCTTTTCATGAAATATACCTCCGTTTACGGGCATTCCTTAAGGGAATTATAGCATTATAAATAAATATCAGTTATCGCTTCTGGAAAGTTCGAACCAGAGTGCGTCTTCTCCGTCGTATGAAAGCATGAGAGAATCATTGTCTCCGAGCGTGAAAGCGTAGCCTCCCGATAATCTTAATTTGCTGCCGCTATTGAACGTGACCGTATTGTTCTCATCGGTACCGCGCAATATTATTACCTGGCCGTTCTGCCCGTTTGCTATCGGCGGATCGGCAGTTACCGTTACCGCTCCTCCATTGCCTTGTATTCGGATGATCTTTTTGGAAAGCATTGCCGCTGTTATGCCTGTTACGCCCGCAATATTGTTTATCGCGGACGGGGTAAAAACCACCTCCGCACTGGTCCTGACCGCTCCGGTGACCGACAAAGATCCCAGCGTTCCGACCCCTGTGATATTGGAAAAAGCGCCTGCACTGATCGATTCGTTTGTCACGGATGAAGGGGCCAGTTTAGCAGCGGTCACAGCACTGTTCGCTATCTTGGCAGTTGATATGCCAAGATCGATGACCTCGAACGACTGATATGCGTTCTTTCCTATGGTAACGTAATCCGGTTCGGCACTTCCTCCTCCGCCGGATACCGGGACCCACTGCAGGGAACCCGCATACCAGCGGAGATACTGATCGTTCGAAGGAGTATTGCTCGTCGCCAGTTCTGCGGAAGTTATCCCGCTTGCTTTGATCTTTAACGCGTTTGATTCGATAGTGATGGTTGAACTGTCAACTACGACCTCAAGTGTAGTGATATTGTTAGATGCTTCTTTGGCAAGACCGGTCCCGGCCTCTACCGTTTGAACATTGGATGATTGAGAAGCTGATGTCTGTATCGTGCCGTCCGGGTATTTTATCCCGCCCGACTGAAGTTCTATCGTTCCTGCAACTGTAAGTATAGATGTCGCGTCCGTTGTTCCTATTCCGACATTCCCGCCGGGCTCTATTACGAGCCTTTTGTAATAATTTGCTCCGTCAAATTCCTGTACGGCAAAATTATTCGTTTCTCCGGCGTATTGTGTATGTAAAAGTTCCCACGATCTGTCCGGAGATCGCAGTTGAAGTCCTGAATAATTATATGTGTCTCCGCTGCCTTCTATCCTCAAATAAGAACCGCTTACCCCGCTGTAGACATGAAGGAGCGCGTTGGCGTCATCCGTTCCTATTCCGACGTTATTGTAGAATGTGTATTTTTGTCCTGATCCAGTTCCGAAAACGCCGGGCATTATGGATTCTGCTGAGACCTTATTTGCCGAATATATGAGAGCTATTTTTCCGTCGGTAACTGCGCTTGTTGCGATCTTGGATGAAGTGACGGAATAATCCGGGATATCCGTAATAGCATTGGAAGAAACTTCGATGGTATTTCCCGATTGCGAGATAATTATATTGGATCCCGGTCTTATATCAACATTTCCGGTAATCCTTGCAGCCTCCTGGGATGCAACAGAGAGAACGGCGGCATTTGAGGCGAGCTTGCCGGCGGTAACCGACCCATCGGAGATCATGGATGTTGTTATTCTGTTGCTGCCGATCGATGTGGCTCCCTGTGTTCCTGTTACATCGCCCGACAGTGATCCGGAAAAATTAATGACACTTTCTGCTGTGACCGCATATCCTGCACTGCCGGCTGTCTCAGCGGTAGTAGCCGTTGCCGCAGTAGAGGCTGTCCCTGACAAAGTAGAGTAATTAGCTGTAATTGCTGTGGCTGCGGTCGTTGCGGTGCCGGATATGCTGGTATAATTGGCGGTATTTGCAGAGGCGGCGGATGTTGCGTATCCCGCAAGAACCGAATAGTTTGCTGTATTAGCTGTTATTGCAGAAGTAGCTGTTGTTGCAGTGCCGGACAGCGTTGAATAGTTTGCAGTGGTAGCTGTTGATGCTATTGCCGCAGTTGAAGCAGTTCCTGATAGGGTTGAGTAGTTGGCCGTATTAGCGGCAGCTGCTGTAGATGCTGTACCGGATAGAATGGCGTAATTAGCAGTTGTTGCACTGGCCGCATTTGATGCAGTGCCTGACAAAACGGCATAGTTGGCCGTAGTTGCCGTGGCAGCAATAGAAGCGGTCCCTGATAGAGTAGAGTAGTTCGCTGTTGTGGCACTAGCTGCAACAGAAGCTGTTCCTGAAAGGACAGCATAGTCGGCTGTCGCTGCGGTGGCAGCTGCTGATGCAGTACCTGATATGGCAGCGTAGCTGGCTGTAGCCGCAGTTGAAGCGGTGCCTGACAAGGTAGCGTAATTGGCAGCAGTAGCAACAGCAGCTATTGAAGCTGTTCCTGATAAAACAGAGTAATTGGCCGTGGTGGCGGTAGATGCAATGGCAGCCGTGGATGCCGCTCCTGACAAAACAGAGTAATTAGCTGTAATTGCTGTGGCTGCGGTCGTCGCGGTGCCGGATAACGTTGAGTAGTTAGCAGTAGTGGCACTGGCAGCTATGGAAGCAATCCCTGATAGGGAGGCATAATCAGCAATAGTTGCATTAGTGGCAGTAGCTGCAGTGGAAGCTATACCTGATAAAACAGAATAATTTGCTGTTGAAGCAGTAGCAGCGATGGCAGCATTTGATGCAGTGCCTGACAAAACAGCATAGTTTGCTGTCGTGGCAGTTGCGGCGCTGGTGGCAATACCCGCTATATTTGCGTAATTTGCTGTTGATGCGGTGATCCCTGTAAGACCAGATCCGTCCCCATA
>CALFCX010000086.1 GCA_937950635.1 uncultured bacterium | reverse complement strand
TTCATGCTCAGTATGCTGCATAATTATTCAAATTCGGATGTGATATCTTTCTTTGAGAGGTACGGGGTAAAATTCAAACTTGAGCCAGGAAAAAAAGTATTCCCTAAGAGCAATAAAGCTTCGGACATCTTGAATGTTCTTATCCGCAGGCTTTCCGAGCTGAAAGTGGAAATGGTCTATGAAGCATCCGTGGTTTCGTTGACCATTGAAAATGGGGCGGTAAAAGGCGTTGTGTCCGAAAAAGGAGAGTATTTAGGCCGTTCGGTGCTTATCGCTACCGGCGGGAAAACACATCAAAAGACCGGGTCTTCCGGTGACGGCTATGTATTTGCCGAAAAGGCCGGACATAAGATAATCCCGCCCAAGAAAGCTTTGTATCCTTTTGAGATAGAGGATCCCGCGATATGTTCCCGTTTAAGCGGTTTGACCGTCAATGCGGAAGTGTCATTCATTAATAACAGTGGCCTTCTGTACCGGGAGACCGGCAGCATACTGTTCGCCCAATTCGGGTTGACCGGTCCGCTTATGATAAACGCCAGTCTTGTAGTGTCCAAATCTCAGATGAGCGGCCTGAAAGTATCTGTCAATTTTTTTCCGGGTATGAAAAAAGAAGATCTGGAGGAAAATATCCTTAAGGCGATAAAGAAGGCTCCGAACAGGAATATATCCAACATTTTGTCCGATCTTATCCCGGAAAAACTTTCGGATATAGTGGTATCGGAAAGCGGAATAGCTTTGGATAAAAAAGGGAACCAGCTTACAAGCGCCGAGCGCAGTTCTCTTGTCAGGAACTTGGCCGCAATGGAGTTCAAAGTATCTAAATACGTGAACATAAACAAATCCGTGGCTACGGACGGCGGTGTGGACCTTAAGGATGTAGACAATAAAACGCTTGAATCCAAATTTGTCAAAGGGCTTTATTTTGCCGGAGAGGTCCTTGATGTAATAGGCAAGACCGGCGGGTTCAATCTCCAGGCTGCCTGGTCCACGGGATGGACCGTAGGCAATGTGGTATAATTTCTTAAAGCAAATCCCTTTATGGAGAAGCAAAAATGAAATTTGTACATGAAGACCTCGCGAAAGCCGCGAAAACCGCGATAGGCATGGAAGAAGAAGGATACTCGATATATATCAACGCCGCCAAAAAGTCGAAGAACCCTCTTGGTTCCGCGACCTTAAGGGCGATCGCCGAAAAAGAGCTTTTGCACAAGAAAGCGATAGAAAATTTTTATTCGGCTCTTACCGGCATGCCGGCGGAGAGATTATCATTTACGGAGGACAGACTCTGGAGCTCGCGGATAAAGACCGAGGTCCTTGCCGGGATAAAAAGCTCATTGGACAAGCTTTCAGACAGCGATCAGGACCTTTTGAAGGCTTACGAGATATCAATGAGAATGGAAAAAGAGGGATATGATTTTTACAACAAAATAGCTTCGGGAACGGACAATGAAGACGCAAAAAAACTGTTCTCATTCCTCGCAAAAGAGGAGAATATGCATTATGAGATACTGCAGGATACCCACCTTTATTTATCCGATCCCTCCGAATGGTTCCATAAAGAGGAGAAGTGGCTTGTAGAAGGATGAGGGGTCGGCAACTTTTTGTCAGACAGGATTAGATCTATGGAGATAAGGCCGCGCATTTGGATGCTTTTAGTGTCCTTCCTTATAGCTACGGGCCTTTTTCTGGGGCTCCGCCAAGGGATAATATTTTCCTCCGATTATATAGATGTGCTTGTGTTGGGGATAGACTCTCCGGAAGGTTTTAAGGCTAGGTCGGATTCAATAAATCTTGTGAGAATAGACTATTCCAGGAACAGGATAGGTATCCTGGCGATACCAAGGGATACGATGGTGGACATTCCCGGCCACGGAAAAGATAAGATAAACCATGCTCATTTTTTCGGCGGTCCGGAACTTTCCTGTGCTGCTGTTTCAAAACTGTTGAACATACCGGTGAGGTATTATATACAGCTTAATTTCCCGGTGTTCGTCAGGCTTATAGATGATCTCGGCGGTATAACTTTGGATGTAGAAAAGCCTCTGAATTATGATGACTACGCTGCCGATCTGCATATACATCTGCGTTCCGGTCCACAGAGACTTTCGGGCTATCAGGCCATGGGATATATGCGGTTCAGGCATGACAATGCGAGCGACTGGGGGCGTATAGACCGCCAGCACAGGTTCTTTAAGGCGGTCGTGTCCGAATTGGGCGACCCGAGGAATTTTGTCAGACTGCCTTACATATTATATGGCTCGTCTTCTGGTATCGGGACAAATCTTGATATGTCCCAGATAATGAAAATATCAATGAGAGTTCCTTCGATATATAAGAACGGGAATGTTGAAACCGGATTTGTTCCTGGTCAGGACATTATAATAGCCGGTGTTTACTATACCATGCCGGATAAAAAAAGCCTTAAGGCGCTGGAAAGAAAGGTCCTGTTCGGGCAGTAATATCATCCGTTGATCGTATCCAATTCTTTTTCAAGCCGGTTTTCCAGTTCTGAAATACTGCCGTTGTTGTTTATAATGATGTCTGAAGCTTCAAGACATTTGAATAATTGTTGTTTGTTTGGGTCTTCGGAATTCTCTTTTTGTTCGATATCGATAAAATCCTGAAGATCTGTCTCGAATCCTATGCGCCCGCGTTTTTTAGACCTTTCGAATCGGATCTCTGCAGGAGCATTTATTCCTATAAGCAAGAACCCCGGTACTTCTCTTAGGGTTTCTATTTCGTGGATGTTCCTTATGCTGTCAACTACCGCCTTGTTGATCCCGGTTGTTCCTATCTTTTCCAGGATTTTTTGTGCCAGCACTGATGGACCGAATTTGGCCCTGAGTTCATTTCCGCATATTATAAGATTCTCTCTGGAGTGATCCAGTCCTTTTTCTGACGCGTAATCCCTGACTATATCTGATAGGGAGTAGTAAGCAAACCCGTTCTGTTTTAAATATTCTGCTGCCGTGCCTTTTCCTGAAGCGTTCAATCCGGTAAGTCCTATAAGTTGCATAAAAGTGAAACTCCAGCTTTATTATAATCCCGATTTGGTCGGTTGACAACAAACAACGGCCTGGTGTAGAATACTAATGTTCGAGTTGAATCAATAAATATTGGGTAAGTATTGACAAATTCCCAAATAAAATTGGTGTGGGGAGTATTGTGCTTTTGCTATGAGAGAAATAATCACGTTGTCGTGCTCGGTTTGCAAGAGAAAAAATTACGCAAGTACCAGGAACAAAAAGCCCGGTTCCGAGAAGATAACCTTAAAAAAGTATTGTTATGCTTGCAGGAAAAGGACGCCCCATAAAGAAGAAAAGTAGCTTGTAGTGCGGTATTGCCCACCAAGGCAGTTCCTGTTTAGCGGATTTTAAGGCAAGGGGGATTTTTTGCTTTTTGGTTAGGTGGGTAGCTCAACTGGCAGAGCAGCGGTCTCCAAAACCGCAGGTTGCAGGTTCGATTCCTGTCCCACCTGTATCGAAGGTGGGATATTGAAGGTGTAATGGTTATGCAAATGGTTAAGGCCGGTGATGCGGTAGGGAAGATAAGGACTTTTTTAAAAGAAGTTTCAGTCGAGTTTAAAAAAGTCGTTTGGCCGGACAAAAAGTTCATTTTTTCGGCGACGATAATAGTGCTTGTGATAGTTTTTGCTTCGGCTTTTTATGTGATGTTGATAGATCTCGGCTTCGAGAAGCTTTTTAAGTTCATGTCCCTGTTGTTCAAGGGGAGCGTTTAATAATGGAAGATCTGGTAAAACAGGACGATCAACCGACCGCGGATCCTATGCCGGTGTCCGAGCAGGTTCAGGGGGATGCGGTCGATCAGGGGGCAGCGGGAGATCCGGTATCCGAAGCGGTTTTGCCATCGGAGCAGCCGGAAGCAGTTGCCGATACCGATGTTGTGGACGTTATTCCGGCAGCCGAACCTATGGTTGAGGATCAGGCAGAATCTGTAAAAGAAGAGTCCGATCTTGCGGTGCCTGAAGTAAAAGGCGAGCCCAAGTGGTATATAGTACAGACTTTGACCGGCCAGGAAGACAGGGTAAAGACCAGGATCGAAACTACGGTTGAAGAATTGGGATTAAAGGATCGGATCTTAAGGGTTTTGGTCCCTGAAGAAGAAACGGTTGAGATCAGGGGCGATAAAAGAGTCGAGCGGAAGAGAAAGATGTACCCCGGTTATGTTTTTGTCGAAATGATCCTGGACGAAGATACCTGGTATAAGATACGCAGCACTGCCGGAGTGGCCCGGTTCATAGGAGGGAAAACCTCCCCTGTGCCGGTCACCGACAGAGAAATGCAAAGGGTCCTTAAGCAGCTTGGGATAAAGGAAAAAGAGATAACGGTAGAATTCTCCGTGGGCGAGCCTGTAAGGATAATAAGCGGTTCTTTCAGGGGATATACCGGTTCGGTGTCTGAAGTAAATCCGACGAAGTCAAAGCTGAAGGCGATGATAAATATCTTTGGAAGAGATACGTCTGTCGAAGTTGACTTTGACCGAGTTGAAAAGGTGGTATAAAAAATGGCAAAGAAAGTCCTTACTTTAGTAAAGCTCCAAATACCGGCCGGGAAAGCGAATCCGGCTCCTCCGATAGGTCCGGCATTGGGCCAGCACGGGGTGAATATTATGGAATTTTGCAAGGCCTATAACGCAAAAACGTCAGATAAGGGTGACACCATAATACCGGTCGAGATCACTATATATGAGGACAGGTCGTTCACCTTTGTAGATCGGAAGAGCACACGTCTGAACTCCAGTCACGGCTACATCTCGT
>CALFCX010000085.1 GCA_937950635.1 uncultured bacterium | reverse complement strand
CTTTTCGGTGGTAAGAGTCGCAGCAAAAGCCATCGTCCCGTTGGTGAGAGCTTTTGAAAGGCACAAAAAGTCCGGAGATACCGCGGCATGCTCGCAGGCGAACATTTTTCCTGTCCGGCCGAAGCCCGTAGCTACTTCGTCTATTATCAAGTGAACGTTGTATGTTTTCGCGAGCGCCGCCGCTTTCTTCAGATATTCTTTCGGATAGATTATCATCCCCGCGGCTCCGAGCAGCATCGGCTCCAGCACTATGGCGCATACACTCTTTGATCTTTTCTTCAAGATCTCCTCAAGCGGTTTGATGCAATCTATCGAACAGCTCTTTCTTTCCTTGCCCATGGGACAGCGGTAGCAATACGGCGTCGGGACCTTGTACACCTTAAAGAACATCGGAGTAAAAACTTTATTGAACAGGTCCACTCCACCCAGGCTCATGGTGCCGGCGGTGTCCCCGTGATATCCCATGTTCAATGATACAAACTTGTTCTTGCCTTTAATGCCTCTATTGGCCCAATACTGCACCGACATCTTCATCGCCGTCTCGACCGCAGTGGATCCGTTGTCGGAATAGAAGACCCTTGACAGGCCTTTTGGCGCGACGGAAATAAGCTCCCTGGAAAGCTCTATCGCCGGCCGGTGCGTGAACCCTGCGAACATGACATGATCGATCTTGTTAACCTGCTCTTTTATCGCTTTTACTATATCCGGATGCCCGTGTCCGTGGACATTGCACCACCAGCTTGATATCGTATCGTAATACCATCTGCCGTTATTATCGAACAACTTTATCCCTTTGGTCCTTTTTACCAATACAGGAGGAAGATCTTCGTGGTCCTTCATCTGTGTGTAAGGATGCCAGTTGTATTTAAGGTCTTCCTTTAAACAGCCTTTCATATAGAGTGATTTTACCATGTAAAAAACGTTTACTTTGCCATGACAGGCCTATATAATGGTATTTGGAGGGGTTATGCTGGATCTTTTCAGACAAGGTTTCGATAATTCCGGACGGAACATGCCGTTCGTATGCTTTTTATTCCTTATAGATATAGTGCTGATAGCTCTCACCGGGATATTATCGCTCGAATGGATAACCAATACCGCCGGAGCCAGGATCATAGTGCTGCATTACGATATATTTAAGGCGGTCAAGGCTGCTCCGGATATACTAAAGATAGCCGTAGAGGTTTTTGTGATGTCGGGTTCAATAGCTGCAGCAGGACAATTCATAAATTCAGGACATATAAAAAGAGGCGCGTTCTTAAAGGACGGACTGAAAAACTACTTAAGAATGTGCCTGTTGACGTTCATCTGGTTCGCAACAGCGGTCCTGCCGGCTTTTGTATGGATATTGATCTACATAGCATATCTTTCAGGGGCGCATCCGGTATTTTCCGCTCTGTTT
>CALFCX010000084.1 GCA_937950635.1 uncultured bacterium | reverse complement strand
TCCCGGGAGTTCAGGAACAAAGGTTCGTCTTTATTTCAAAAAGCTTGACAAGCCCTCTCTGGGTTATTATCCCCGTAAGCCTGCCCTGGTCCACCACCAACAACCGGCCGAGCCCGGATTTTGTAACCTGCAAAAGAGCTTCAAGGCAATCCGTCTCAGGACAAACTATCAAATCGTGGCGCGCGGGCGTCATCGCCTGATAAACCGCCGTTGACGGCCATTGCTCCTGAGGAAAAGCCTTGACGTCATGAAGCGTCACTATGCCTTTCAGCATCCCGTTCTCCACGACAGGGAAACCCATATAGCGGTGTTTAAAGAAGTATTCGTTTACAAGCCTGTCAAGAGAAAGTCCGGGAGATACCGAAATGACGTCCTCCGACATGACATCCTTTACATGCACCCCGACCAGGGCTTTTTTCAGTATCAACTGCTGGTAGCTCATTTCAGCGGCCTCGTGAAGAAAAAGTCCGAGCACCAGGAACCATATGCCGTTCAGGAACTCCTGACGGTACAGGAAAAAGATGCCCAGAGACATGATGAGATATGAGAAGAACTTGCCAAAATAGGTGGCTATCCTCGTTGAGGACCTGAGATCACCTACAAAATGCCAAAGAACGGCCCTAAAGACCCTGCCTCCGTCCAGGGGAAATCCGGGAATAGAGTTAAAAATGACTATCGCCGAATTGACCAGCCCCATGTATAAGAGCACGGCTACCGCTATCTGCCATGCGCCTCGGTTCGGGAGCAAAAAAGCCGCAAGAAAACAGAGGGCTGCGATAACAAAGCTGCATGCCGGACCAGCAAGAGCTATTTTCAGTTCGACGGAAGAGCTTTCCGGTTCTTTTTCCATATGAGCCACCCCGCCGAATATGAACAGCGAGATCTTTTTTATCGGAATGCCGCTGTTTATGGCCACCAGAGAATGCGAAAGTTCATGCAGAAGCAGAGAAACAAAAAGGAGGACAGCCGACACCACGGCCGCCGACCAATAGACATATTCATTCCTCAAAGGAAGAAGAACGGGATAATATCCCGCAGCCAGCGACCATGTGATCAACAGGAATATTATTATCCAGGAATAGTTTATCTCGATAGGGATGCCGAAAACACGCGCTATCTGCAGAGATTGTCTCATCAGATAGAAATTATATCACAAGCGGAGATCTTCCTTTAGTCTTAAAAATCTTTGTTTGTCCACTATCCAATATCCGTAAAGTTCGCCCTGACCGAAATCCCCGTCCACGGTATATTGGGCGATGTCCGAAGGCCTTGCCATCCTGGAAAGATTGGCTATGCGCATCAGCTGCCAAAAACCCAGATCCGATCTTACGGATGTTTGGATAGCTCTCAAAGAAAAAGGCAGATGCACCAGCGCGACCGGGCTGGCAAGCCTGGAAGAAAGCGCTTTGATGAACTTTTTCTGCCTGTCCACCCTTCCTATGTCGGCCAGCGCGTCGCTCCGGAACCTTATATAGCCCTCGGCCTGCCGGCCAGAAAGTTTCTGCCAGCCCTTTTTAAGGTTTATATTGAGATTCGCGGGGATATCTACATGATGCATGTCTTTTTCGACAAATATCCTTATCCCGCCCAAACTGTCAACCAGGTCTATCAAACCGTCCAGATCAACTGCTATATAATGGTCTATCCTGACATCCAGCAACTGCGATACGGACGAAATAGCCAGCTTCTCGCCGCCGAAACCGTAAGCCGAGTTTATTTTGTGCTGACCGCGTCCGGGTATTTCCGCCATAGAGTCCCTGGGAATGCTGATTAGATCTATCTTTTTCCTGAACGGATCAATGTGGACCAGCATAAGAGTGTCCGATCTCCCACGGGACAATAACCTTTTGCTGTGCTCATCGTAATCGTGATCAACCCCCATGACGAGGATGTTCATTTTTCTGTCCGGAACGAACACTGTCAAATACGGCGGAAGCGTTTTTGGCATAAAAACGAAAAGCCAGACATAAACTATCAGGAACAGGTATGCTAACAGAGCTGTTATTCTCAATATGTCCGGACGTTTAAGTTTTTTCGCCATCGATATCATGATATTTCAAAAGCTCTCGTTGTTCAAGCATGCGTTCCGGGATGCCGATCGGCCGCTGTAGGACTTTTCGGCATCCCGGCGATCTGTCAGGCAGCCATGACCAGCTCATCTTCCTTTTCGGCATCAGGCTGTCCCGCGGACTTATAAAAGCTCTTGTCCAGCATGAGCATATTGTCCACCAGGACCTCGGTCGCTTGTTTTTTTTGGCCTTTGCTCTCATAAGATTTGAACTGCATTTTGCCTTCTATGGCCACGAGACTCCCTTTTTTGAGGTATTCGCCGCAAACCCCGGCCAAGCCCCTCCAGGCTACACAATTAAAAAAATTGACCCCCGATGTCCCGTCTTTCTTTTTTAGATCGTTAACGGCCACGGTAAACCTTGCGAGAGGGATCTCCTCCTTTGTATAGCGCACTTCCGGGTCTTTCGTGAGACGTCCGGTCAGGATAACCCTGTTCAATCCAGGCATCTTCATCACCTCCTTTTGGTTTATCTCCAGCAATTTTCCCGCCAACAAAGCATGATATAATTCCATTGATGAGAAAATCCCCCCTTTATTTACTAGCGGCCATTGGTGTGCTTTCAGCCATTTCAGGCTGCGGGACTCCGTCGCGATATCCTATGGTCTATAACGAACTCGGCAGGATCATGGTTGCCGAATATCACCGTATAGAAGACAAAAAAGGGGAATGGATACGGACTCCTGACGATTTCAGAAAGGACCTTCAAAGGTTCTACGACATGGGGTACCGCCTTGTCAGCGTAAAAGATGTTTTCAACGATTCCCGCGTAAATATCCCCGCCGGGAAAAAACCTTTGGTAATCACTTTCGACGACGGTCACCCGTCACAGTTCAGATGGCTTATAAAGGACGGTTCTACCGTAGAAGGAAAAGGAGGATTCCCAAAGGTCGATCCCGACTGTGCCGTGGGTATCCTGGACGAGTTCCATAAAAAACATCCTGACTTCGGCAGCTCGGCGACCTTCTTCCTGAACTCAATAGCCTTTTATCAGGGTGAATGCCCGGCTCTCTGGAAGCTGAAGCTCCAGTACCTGGTCAAGACCGGCAGAGAGCTCGGGAACCATACTTTTGATCATGATAATCTCTCAGAACTTGACTATACGGGGATCAAAAGGGTCCTGGCCATGCAACAGGCAAGAATAGAAGAAGCGGTCCCATCATACGAAGCATCTTCCGTTGCGCTTCCTTTCGGGATACTTCCGAAAAAAGGCAAATGGCTGCTACAAAGGGGTGAATATAACGGAAAACGATACAATTATAAGGTTGCGTTCCTTGTCGGATCAGAACCTACGTATCCGCCGTACCACAAAAAATTCGATCCGGCCCTTGTTCAGAGAGTTCAGGCAAGCGACACGGAACTGGACAAATGGCTGTCCCGTATGGAAAAACATCCTTCGGACTATTTCATAAGCGACGGCGACCAGAACGTTATTTCCGTACAGGAAAAAGACCTCGGAATGATAGATAAGACCGCACTACGTCCGGGAATGAAAATACGCGTCTGTTCGAACGAAGCCGTCATTCGCGATATAAAGATCGAATCAAAAAAAAACAGGACCCGACGTATTAAGACCGCCGGAAAAGGCGTATACTATACCTTTCACAGCGCCGGCATACCGAGCCGTATAGACAGCATAGTTAACAATTTTAAAAAAACCGGGCTTGATACCGTTGTGATAGACATGAAGGACGTTGAAGGCACCGTCGGAGTAAGCCTTGAGGCTCCCGAAGCGGCAAAAATAGGCGCCAACAGGATCATTTACGTAAAAGACCTGAAAAGCATCGTCGACAGGCTGCACAAGGAGGGGATCGTGGTTTCCGCGCGCATAGCTGTTTTCAAAGACCGTTATCTCGCAAAACACAGAAGCGACCTTGCCCTGAGGGATATCGGCGGGGGGATCCATACCGAAAATGATGGAGTAAACTGGGTAGACCCTTTTTCCGAGGAAGTATGGGACTACAACATTGATATAGCCGAAGCCGCCGCAAAGTGCGGGGTGGACGAAATACAGTTCGACTATATAAGATTCCCCGAAAAAGGCCGCCCGGACAATATAAGGGTCCCCGCATACAAATCAAAATACGATGCCATAGAAGGTTTTTTGAAACGCGCCGAAGAACGTTTAGGCAAATATAACGTTTCCATAGCCATCGATGTTTTCGGAGTGATGAGCTGGTTAAAGGACCGCGACATAGAGATAATAGGCCAGAGAGTATGGGAAATGGCAAAATACGTGGATGTGGTGTGCCCAATGCTCTATCCTTCTCATTTTGACAGCGGGTTCGACGGCCATCCAGATCCGGCTAACGATCCGTATCTTTTCATCAAAAGAGGGACAGAAAAGACGGAAAAGCTGATCGCCGGCAGCGGCACCAAGCTGGTTCCCTGGATACAGGGCTTCACCTGGAGGGTAAAGAACTTTGACGAGAATTATATACTTGAACAGGTCCGCGCTTTAAAAGATTGCGGAGTAAACGATTTCCTCGTCTGGAACGCCGGAAATAATTATTCGGTGACCTACAAAGCTTTGAACCCTCACCCCTCCGCCCCTCTCCCTTAAAAAGGGCGAGGGGGAACTTGTTAATCGATAACTTTGTTCAACGGATATTCAACTATCCCCTGCGCTCCGGCAGATTTTAATTGCGGGATGATATCCCTGACGGTCTTTTCTTCTATTATCGTATCAACATCCACCCAAGCAGGATCGGAAAGCTGAGAAATAGTCGGATTTTTCAGCGCCGGAAGGCATTTTATAACCTTGTCCAAATTCTCCTTTTGAACGTTCATCTTTAGTCCCACCATGGTCTGGGCCTTCAACGCGCCGTCCAACAAAAGAAGTATATTGTCGATCTTTGTTTTTTTCCATTTGTCCTTAATAGCCGCTTCATTGGCTATAAAAATAGTGTTGGATTCAAGCACAGTGTCTAATATCTCCAGATTATTGGCCCTGAGAGAATTTCCGGTTTCGGTAAGCTCTATTATTGCATCGGCCAAATCCGGGCATTTGGCCTCTGTAGCACCCCACGAGAACTCAACCGTGGCATTCACGCCTTTTTTCTTGAAATATTCCTTGGAGGTGTTGACAAGCTCTGTGGCAACTCGTTTGCCGTCAAGATCTTTCGCACTTTTTATGCTGGACCCTTTCGGCGCGGCCAGGACCCAACGAACTTTTCTAAGCCCCTGCTTCGCATATACCAGATCTTTTATGGTTTCCACCTTGCAGCCGCTTTCTACCATCCAATCTGTGCCGGTGAGTCCGCAATCAAGGACTTTGCTCTCAACGTAGCGGGCCATTTCCTGAGCGCGGATAAGCATTACCTCT
>CALFCX010000083.1 GCA_937950635.1 uncultured bacterium | reverse complement strand
CCACCGAGATCTACACTCTTTCCCTACACGACGCTCTTCCGATCTCGGTATTCATACCGGAAGAGTGTACGCTTGACGGGATCAGACAGATAGTTTCTCATTCATTTCCGAACCGGGACTATATCCTGGACAGGATAGCCAAGACACTTACCGTAAGGGGAGAAATATTGAATACGGCCAATTTCCTGAGAATGATAGAGGACGATCAGATCGCGGAAGATGATATTGTTCTGGACCTTCCTTCCGTAGCCAACGCAATAGCAGGGATAATGTACGCCAGAAAAGGGGTCCATATATCATACGGGATATTCCCCGTTTCTCAGGGAATAGCAAGAAAATTCATGTTCGACCCGTATACGTTCCGTAAAGATGACAGAAAGCCCGATTCTTTCCAGGTACTAGGGCTTGAACAATCCTGTTTTGTAAAAGCAGATGAGCACGGCAAGCCGAGATATGCCGATGTGGATGCGGGATCATCCCTGTTAACCCTGACCAGAAATGCAATGAATGGCCTTAATATGCCTGCGCGAGTGTCTTTGTTCACTTTAGAAGCGGGATTCGATACTCTGGACCCTGTGTTCGCAGATACCGAACTCGGGAAAGCCCTTGGATACAGAGCCGCTGAACGCTTGTTGAACGGGAATAGCGGAGAAATGGTAAGCGTGGGGACAAAAGGGAATATAGGGACCGTCCCTCTCAGCGCAATGCCGATAGACTATCGCGGAGTTTTTCGTCCGAGACCTGTGGACCTTACCGAGGCCGTGTACGAGGAATCTGTTTCGAGTCAAAGGTGGAAAAGCTCTCCGGCCATGGACGTGAGCCCGGTCGAAGTGGAATAAATTATTTTACAGGAGGATATTTGAAATGGGATTGATCGCAACATGGACCGGGAATGCAGTTAACCTTAACAGCTATGCCTTAAGGAGCCACAGCCGGGCTATCTCCGCTCCTATAAAACGGCATTATGGAATAGTGCATGCCGGCGGACCAGCCCCTGCCAGCAACGCGGCTATAGCTGGAGCGGTCTCCGCAGCTTATGCGCGCCAAGTCGGCGTTGTGGGTTTCATAGACGGGTTCAAAGGAGCCATGGAAGGCAGGGCGATCGAGCTTGAACCGTGTCTTACATCGGAAATAGGCTCCCTGGGCGGAGTCGCCATCGGCACATCCAGGTTCAATCCCAACGAAAAACAAAGGGCCGAACTGATAGATAATTTCAAGAGATGGGGTATTTCGGGGCTTATCGCAATAGGCGGCGATGACACCAATACCACCGCATCAAGACTGTCGCAGATGGGCTTTCCCGTAATAGGCATACCCAAAACCATCGACAATGATATTCCGGGGACAACCGAGACTCACGGATTCCAGACCGTGGTACAAAAAACGGCGGAAGCATTAAAAGCGTTAAAACGCGACGCCCAATGCCAGGACAATCCCTGCATATTCATAGCCGAAATAATGGGCCGCAAATCCGGAGCATGGACTTTCGAGGCCGGAAGGACCGCGGAGGCAACGGCTTCTTTCATTCCTGAGGAATTCAGCGTCAACGGACTGAGACAGATACTCGGCTCAGATTTTTCCGGAAAAGATTTTGTGCTTGCAAGAACCGCAAGGATGCTCAGAGTGAACGGGGATATGCTTGATACGGTATCATTCATCAGGGCGATAGAAAATAGTGATAGCACTCCCGCGGATCTCAGGCTCGATGCCTCGTTTTTGGCAAGGGAGATCGTCAATGTGATAGCAAAAAGGAACTCCTACGGCATACCGTACGGGGTGTTCGCCGTGGCCGAGGGCATAGCTGACCGCCTGCCAACTGAGATAGCGTCCACGGACAGCGAAGGCAGACCCGAGTCGTTCCGCGTGCTGGGCCTGGGCAAAGAAGTTGTTATCAAGGTTGAC
This sequence comes from uncultured bacterium, assembly GCA_937950635.1. Taxonomy (GTDB): domain Bacteria; phylum Margulisbacteria; class WOR-1; order JAKLHX01; family JAKLHX01; genus CALFCX01. The sequence continues at coordinate 1,196 of CALFCX010000083.1, read as the reverse complement.
GCTCATCACAATCCGAGGCTTTCGGATGTAAAGATATCCGAACACCTGGTAAGGCTGGTAAAAGCCGCGTCAAAAGAACTCGGAATAGAAATAAAAGCAGTGGCACAGACATTCGGATACCAATACAGATGCGTGGATCCGATAGCATACGACAAGAACCTGGGTCTGGCAGAAGGATTTGCCGCGATGGAAGCTTTGGACAGCGGCAGATCAGGGCTTATGGTATCATCGAGAGGCAATGCGAATCTGACGTATGTGGATTACAAAGACCTGCCGTACGACGAAACAGGCCATCTTGTCCCGAGACCATACAACCTCTCGGGCTTGTCATACGAACAGGGAATATCTTCACAGTACAGAAAGTCTTACGAAGGCGCGGCTTAGCGCCTGTTGTAGGGCTTCTTGACGTTTGTTATACTTAGGGGCAGCATGAAGAAATTTATTGCTGCCCTTTTTGTTTTTCTTGCCCTGTTTTCTGTTTGCAACGCAAAAATAGAACCTCGGCTTTCTTCAAAGCTTAATGTTCTTTCGTCTTCCGAAGAGATCTCGGTCATTGTCTATATGAAAGACGGCGCTCCCCTATCATCACTTTCTGGCACCCGCAAGGACAGGATCGCTTCCATGAAACGGTTCTCTGAAATATCACAAGCCGGCGTAAGAAGCTTTTTAGAGACCAAAAAACAAAAAGTAAAGAACATTGCATACCAGAAGTTCTGGTCGTTCAACGGGCTTGCCTTAAAAGCCCCCAAAGAAGTGATCGAAGAGATCGCTTCCAGGGATGATGTGGAAAAGATAACAGAAAACAAAACATTCCGTCTCCCTCCAAGGCCGGCAGAAAACTTGTCCACTATGTCCCTGAGCCATTTATCCTCTTCGGTAGAAGATAATATAGCGCTTATAAAAGCCGATAAAGTATGGGATGATCTGGGCTTCCGCGGGACCGGGATCAAAGTGGGGATCGCGGATACCGGAGTTCTTGCCTCTCATCCCGACCTGACCGGAAAAGTATCTTTGCAGGCAACATTCAACAGCTTGGGAACTCAGATATCCTCTACAGCAAACGATACGGACGGACACGGGACCCATGTAGCGGGAATAATAGCCGGCGGCAATTCTTCGGGAAAATACATAGGGGCGGCTCCGGCAAGCGATCTTATCGTGGCAAAAGTGTTCGACGACTCCGGAACAGCCACGTT